>JBBDLY010000065.1:0-1466 GCA_040878585.1 Pirellulales bacterium | reverse complement strand
AATTCAGCGACCCGTAGCGGAACTCCCCAAGAGTTCCGTGGCGGGGGAGTTTGCGCCGCCGGCATCCAACGGCCCGCTTCGGAATTCTGCGCGAATTCCGCTACTAGGTCGAAAGCGAAGATTGGTCTATGATAAATGGGTTCGCAACCTGCGGGCGGACCACGAGCCGTCCGCTGCTTTTTGAGTTGCCTTCTCCTCCAACGATTCTCAGTCCCACCGCCAATTATGGGTTTGCCGCAAGTTGTTATCGTCGGACGTCCGAACGTCGGCAAGTCGAGCCTGTTCAATTGGCTGGCGGGCAAGCGGCTGGCCATCGTTGACGATATGGCGGGGGTCACTCGCGACCGCATGACCTACCTGATGGAGTACCAGGACCGGTTCTTCGAACTGGTCGACACCGGCGGCATGGGGATCGCCGACACGGACAATCTGACCGACGAGATCGAGGATCAGATTCAGTTCGGCGTCGACTCGGCGAGCCTCATTCTGTTTACCGTCGATACGCGGTCGGGACTGACGCCGCTAGACCAGGAAGTCGCCCGGCGACTGCGGTACGTCGACGTGCCAGTGCTGTGCGTGGCGAACAAGACGGACGACAACACGTTCGACACCCAGGCGGACGAGTTCTACAAGCTCGGCCGCGGCAAGCTGATCCGCGTCAGCACGCTGCAGAATCGCGGACGCGGCGCATTGCTGGACATGATTCACGAGCGGCTCCCTGCGGCGGCAGAGGACGAGAGCGACGATACGAGCGAACCAGAGATGAAGATCGCCATCGTCGGCCGCCGCAACGTGGGCAAGAGCACCTTTATTAACACGCTGACCGAAAGCGATCGGGTAATCGTCAGCGAAATACCCGGCACCACCCGCGACAGCATCGACGTGCGATTCGAGCTGGACGGCAAACGGTTCGTGGCGATCGATACTCCGGGTCTTCGCAAGGGCAAGAGCGTGAAGACCGACATCGACTTCTACGGCACGCACCGCGCGCAACGGAGCATCCGCCGGGCGGACGTGGTGCTGATGTTTTTCGACGCCAGCGAGCGGATCAGCAAGGTCGACAAGCAGCTTTGCGAGTACATTTCGGACAATTACAAGCCGTGCATTTTTGTGGTCAACAAGTGGGACTTGCTGGCCAAGACCATGCCGACCGAGAAGTGGGTGACCTACGTCCGCGATAATTTCCGCACGATGGCCTACACGCCGATTGCCTTCATCACCGGTCAAACGGGCAAGAATATCAAGGCGACGCTCAATCATGCTCAGATGTTGTTCAAGCAAGCCCGCGCGCGAATTTCGACCGGCCGGCTGAACAAGCTGGTGCAGGCGGCGGTGGAGCACAACCCGCCGCCAATGCACAAGACGCGGCGTCCGAAGATCTATTACGCCACGCAAGTCGGCGGCGAGCCGCCGACCATCGTGCTGTTCTGCAACAATCCAGCCGCCTTTTCGCCGACCTATCGCCG
>JBBDLY010000064.1:0-8100 GCA_040878585.1 Pirellulales bacterium | reverse complement strand
CCATCATTGAAGTTGTCAACTTGTTCGCAAGATCGAAATTGGAACTACTGAGTTTTCCCTTCCGACCAACACTGCCTGGACCTCCCCATGGCCGCCAAAATCGACGCCCTCTGCAAGCCCATTGAGCTGGTCGTTTCGGATGTCGACGGAGTGATGACCGACGGGGGCATCATCTTCGACAACCAAGGGATCGAGATCAAGCGATTTCATATTCGCGACGGGCTGGGCGTCAAACTGTGGCAGCGCACGGGCCGCAAGTTCGCGCTGCTGACCGCACGCACCTCGCACATCGTGCAGGTCCGCGCGGCGGAAATTGGCATCGACGTCGTGCGGCAAGGATTTGAGGAAAAGCTGCCCGCGGCGTTGGAAATGTTCGAGCAGCTTGAAGTTACGCCCGAGCAGGTATGCTACATCGGCGACGACCTGACCGACTTGCCGGTGATTCAGTCGGTGGGGTTGGGCGTGGCGGTGGCCGACGCCGCCGAGGAACTCCACGCGCATGCCGACTATGTTACCAAACTCGGCGGCGGTCAAGGTGCGGTCCGCGAGGTACTGGAGATGATCCTCAAGGCCCAAGGCCGCTGGGACGACTTGATCGAGAAATACTTGCGGCACTAATTCCTCTCACGCTCGGACCCATCCGTCAGTAGCTCCAATTTCTATGCTGCGAACAACTTGACAACCTCCATGGTGGCGACGCAAGCTGTCAGCGATCAGCCGTCAGCAACCAGGAACCGCGTTTTTCCTTGCTGATCGCTGATAGCTGATCGCTGACAGCTAATAATGTGCCTTCAATCAGCTAACTCCTTCGTCAAAAATTGGAACTACTGACCGTTGATTCGCCTCGTCCGTACCATCGTCGCCTTGCTGGGAATGACGGCCCTCTATTGGCTCTATTCCTACTGCGCGGTGCCGATCATTGAGCCGCAGGTAAGCAACCGCGGGCCGAAAATCACCGACGAACAGATCACGGAGGCCGAAAGGCGCTTGCCGGAACAGGTCGAGCGACTGCGGCAATACTTTCCCGCCGGCGCACCGGAGTTGGACCAGCCGGTCGTCGTCGAAAGCCCCGACTTCATGCTGTTGTTCAAGGAATGGGGCAGCGCCGCCGACAAGCAGATGCACGTCAATCCTTGCACGCTGGTCTATTTTCCCGACGGCGACGCCAACGGAACCGGCCCCCATCGCCGCGTGATCGTGATGCGCGCCCCGGCCGGGGCCGTGCTCGACTTCGAGGAGGGATTCGACTTGCAGCGGGCCAAGCTGAGCAAGCTGCTCGGCGGGCGACTGGTCGGCGAAGTGACCATTCACGGGAACCTCAGCGGTGATGGCTCGCCGGAGGGCGACTTGCATATCACCACCCGCGACGTGCAACTAACAAGCTCCCGCATCTGGACCCCGCACGAAGTGTCGTTGCGGTACGGCGACAACTTCGGCGGCGGCAGCGATCTGCGGATCGAGTTGCTCAACGCGCCGGACGAAGACCCCAGCAAGCCGTCGCGGATCACTGGCGTCGCTTCGATCTCGCTGGCCCGCGACGTGCGGTTGAGCATCCGAACCGACAAGGCCGGCCTACTGCCCGGCGACGACGCACCGCAACAACCGAGCGACGCCAAGCGGAACGAGCCGCTGGAGGTGCGCTGCAACGGGGCCTTTCGCTTCGACGTGCCGGCGCGGGTGGCCACGTTCGAGGATCGGGTCGATATCATCCAGCCCAATCCGGGCGGGCCGAGCGATCAACTTAGTTGTGAACTGCTGGCCATCTATTTCAGCGGCAGCCAACCGGCCGGCGCTCCGCCGCCGCAAGGGATGGTCAATCCGAAACAGCAGTTCGGCGACATTGCGCCGCTGAGGATCGTGGCGCAAGGGGCGCCGGTGATTGTCAACTCGCCGCTCCGCCGAGCCTCGGCCCGCGGCGAGCATTTGCAGTACGACTTTGACACACGGCAGATTCAACTCGACGGCAGCCGCGGCGTGAAACTGACCTATCAGACGCACTCCATCGAAGCCAAGAACGTGCAGTACACGCCGGGTGCGCGAGGTGAACTCGGCCGGGCGGTGGCCGCCGGTCCGGGCCGCCTGCTGGCCCGCCTGCCCGACAAGCCCGACGAACTGTTCGAGGCTACCTGGCAACAGGAGCTGCGCGTTCGTCCGCACGAAGGCAAGCAACTGATCTCGCTGCTGGGGGGCGTCCGCGTCGGCTATGGTGGCTTGGGCCGGCTGACCAGCGACCAGATTTGGTTGTGGTTTCTGGAAGAACCCGCCGGCAGCGCGGCACCAAGTCCAAGCGCCGCGCCCGCCGACGATAAGCCATTTGGCCGGGTGATGCCGCATTCGCTGCTGGCCCGCGGCAACGTCGATATCGATTCGCCCCGCCTGATCGGCCTCACCGAGCAACTGGAAGTGTGGTTCCAGTCGCAGCCGGCGGGCGCCTCCCGGCCGGCCGCGATGGTCGGCTTCTCGGGCGGCAACCCCTTGGCGGGCGATCCCGCCGGAAACGTCGAGCAGGGACAAGCGCCGTCGCAGTATCATGTGGGGGGCAAATTGATTCGCGTGCAAGTGCTGACCGACGGCCGCGATGTGCAACTGCAAGACGTCAGCATGGAAGGCAATGTGCGGTTGATCGAGAGTGTCACCCGCGAGGATCAACAGCCGTTGCGCGTCACCGGCGATCAACTCCAACTGCTCAATGCCGATTCGTCGCAGGCGACCGTGGCGGTGATCGGCAAACCGGCCGATCTTTCGGTCCGCGGACTGGGGCTGCGGGGCGACGAGATTCGCCTCAGCCAAGGCGCCAATCGGTTGTGGATCGACGGAGCGGGCACGATCACGCTGCCAATCGATCGCGACCTCGACGGCCGGCGGCTCGCGCAGCCGCGGCAGTTTCAGGTCGACTGGCAAGGCCGCATGAACTTCGACGGACAACGGCTGCAGGTCGAGCGGGAGGTGGTCGCCCGCGGCGCGCAGCAGTCGCTTCGCACTGAAACACTCGAGGTGCAGCTCAGCCAGACGGTTCAGTTCAGCGAACCGCCGCGGCAGAATGAAGTGGAGATTTCCAGAGTGACATGCCTGGGCGGCGTGTTGATGGAGAACCGTACGCTGGAGGAGTTGCGGCTGGTATCGACCGATAAACTGCAAGCGCAGAACTTGACCCTGTTGCCGTTGGCCAACAAGCTGCAAGCCGACGGGCCGGGCTGGATCTCTTCGGTTCGCCAAGGCGCCCCGCAAGGTCTGCCAGGTTCGTCGCTCGGCGGCGGAGCGGCCAGTGCTGCAGGCGGCGGTGGCAACGAGCAGCTCACCTATCTGCGAGTCACTTTTGAAAAGGGCATTGAGGGCAACTCCGCGCTTCAGGAGCTTACTTTTCACGATCAGATTCGCGGCATCTACGGCCCCGTCGCTGACTGGAACAGCGAACTGCCGGCCGACGAGTCGTATGAACTGCGGGCGGAAGACATTCGCTTGACGTGTGACCGCCTGCATGTTCGGCAGGTTGGCACGCCGCAAGCGGGCGAGCGGCCGATCGAACTGGAATGCGACGGCAACGTGCGCGTCTCGGGACAGACATTCGAAGGCTGGGCGCGGCGGTTATCCTATGCGGTGGCCAAGGGGCAGCTCGTCTTCGAGGGAACCGCGCAGGAAGACGCCCGCCTGTCGCGACAAAAATACATCGGCGGGCCGACCACCAATTTCGCCGCCCGCAAGATCCTCTACTGGCATGCGGATCAGCGGGTCAAAGTGGAAGACGCCCGCTTCCTGCAAACCGGCGGCATGTAGCGTAGCCAGTCAGCGGCAGGCTTAGCCTGGGCTGCGCAAAAGAGGGTGTTTTGGGCTATGTGGATTTATCCAACTTTTGTTCCGGACTAAAGATTGAGACCGGTGGCGAATAAGTCAAAGTTCGCCCTGCCTTCGTGAGATATTTGTAACGTTTGTCCAAACGGTTGAAGCGGCCAGACTCAGGCCGATATTGGCGTGCCGCATCGTCGCCTTGGGCGAATCGCTTGCATCGTTTCGCGATGCTTTACACCTCCTTGCGACCTAGCGCCTTTGCGCCTTTGCGTTGTAATGCGCTAACTCCATTCAACGCAAAGACGCAAAGTCGCCAAGGCGCAAAGAATTTGTGTGCAAAGAGATAGTGGAGCTTGGGGTACGCAAGTCAGTCGTTTTGGGCTATGTAGATTTCCCCAACTTTTGTTCCCGCCAGCGGATGCGAGACGGCCGTGGAGCAGTGCCCCTCGGGAGGGTAGGTGAGTCGCGTTTATTGCCTGCTTCGTGCTCTTCGTGTCCTTCGTGGTTGCACTGCTCCGAAGGTCGAATTGTCACGAATGATGAATTTCGTGATTCGACATTCTGGTTTCCTTCGTCATTCGGATTTCGACATTCGTCATTTCCAGTGTCCTGTCGGAACAAAAACGCTCGCAATGTCAATTCTCTGATACCTCTGTTTTGCGCAACCCAGGCTTAGCCTACGCCGCCGCCAGAATCCGCGCCGCTTCAGCACAAAGCCGCGCCGCTTCTTGCTGGCACTTGGCCTCGGCGATGACGCGGACGATCGGCTCGGTGTTGCTGGCGCGGATCAGCATCCATTTGTCGGGCCAGTCGAGCCGCAGCCCGTCCAGGTCGCTCGCCTTGGCCACGGCAAAATGCTCACGCAACGCGGTCAAGCCGCTGCACAACTTCTCTTTGGGCAGCGCGATCTTGGTCTTCACGATTTCGTAGCGCGGCAATTCGGCCGCCAGCTCACTGATCGGCAGTTCGCGGCCGGCCATCGCGTCGAGCAGCAGCGCCATGCCGACGAAGCTGTCGCGGACCAGGCCGACGCGCGGATCGATCACGCCGCCGTTCCCCTCGGCGCCGAAGACGGCGTCGTGTTGCAACATTACGTCGCACACATTCGCCTCGCCCACGGCCGCGTGATAAAACGGCACGCCGAATTTCTCGGCCACATCTTGCGACATGCGACTGGACGAGCAATTGCTGACGACGGCACCGGGTCGCGACTGCAACAGGTGCGCCACGCACATGGCGGGCGTGTACTCCTCGCCGATGTAGCGGCCTTGCTCGTCGATCACCGCCAGGCGGTCGGCGTCTGGATCTTGGCAAAAGCCCACATCCGCCCGGTGCTGCTTGACTTGGGCCAGCACCGAGGCGAGGTTGTCGGCCGTCGGTTCCGGCGGATGTTCGTAACGGCCGTCGGGCGTTTCCCCCAGAATCGTCATCTGGCAACCTAGTTCCGCGAGCAGCCGCTTGCCGAGCACACTCCCCGCCCCGTGATTCGCATCGAGCAATACGCGGAACTTGCGCCGCCGGATGCGCTCGACGTCGATCACCGCCAGCACCAATTGCAGATGATGGCTGGTCGCGTCGTCGCAGCGGACCGCGAGCCGCAGTTGATCGTGCATCACCCAGCGGATGTCGCCCGACTCGTACCGCTGCTTGACGCGCTGGCCGATGTCGGCCGGAACCACGCGGCCATCGGGGCCAAACAACTTGATGCCGTTGTACTCGGCCGGATTATGGCTGGCCGAGATCTGCACGCCGCCGGCCATCTTGTGACTACGGACCAGCACGCCGGTCGTCGGCGTGGCGGCCACGTCGGCGTCGATGCAGAGCCGGCCGCAGGCGATGATCGCCCCTTGGATCACGTCGCGCAGCATCGGCCCGCTGTCGCGGCCGTCGCGGCTGAGCAGGATCGGCCCAGGGCCGAGTTCCGCGATGAAGCTGCCGACGTAGGCGGCGGCGACCGGCGGCGTCAAGCTGTCGCCGACCACGCCGCGGAGGCCGGAAACGCTAATGATGAGTTCACGCACAGCAGAAGGTCTCCGTTCGAGCGTGGCAAGTTTTTCGGAGTCTATCTATGGGGCACGCATTATAGACGCCTCCCGCTGAAACGCGAGCCGCCGCGCCGGTTTCCCCGCGGCCCCCTGTATCGATACGGGCAAAATTGCGAAGATGTATGCATTCACGATTGCCATTCTACCTGCGAGGCGGATATGACTACGTCACAAGCGACGCTTGATCTGTTGGAATCGGCCGCTGCTAGCGGCGCACTGCAAGCATCCAGCGTGAAAAACATCCGCCGCTGGCTGACCGATCCCGCCTTTGCGGAATACGCTCCGCGGGTGGCCGAGTTGCTCGAACAGCAGCAACACGAACAGCTCAACGACGTCTTCTGGACGGTCATCCCGTTCGGCACCGGCGGCCGACGGGGAACGATGTTCGAGGTCGGCAGCAACGCGATCAACGAACGGACCATGGGCGAAAGCGCCGCCGGCCTGGCCGCCTACGTGAAGGAGCAAGTCAACGACGTGGGGGAGTTTGCCTGCGCGATTGCCCACGACACGCGGCACAACAGCGAGCGCTTCGCGCGGCTTTCCGCAGAGATCATGGCGGCGGCCGGCTTTCGGGTGTGGTACTTGGACGGCTTTCGCAGCACGCCGGAACTGTCGTTCGCCGTCCGCTATAAAAACTGCAATTGCGGCATCATGATCACCGCCAGCCACAACCCGCCGGCCGACAACGGCTTCAAGGCGTACTGGGCGACCGGCGGGCAGATTCTGCCGCCGCACGACGCCGGCGTGATCGAGCGGGTAATGTCGATCGAGACGATCGCCCGCACGCCGTTCGACGAGGCCGTCGCCGCCGGCCAGATCGTACTCTGCCAAGACGAAGTGGGCGAGGCGTTCCTGGCCGCGGTAGGAGAGCAGGCGTTCGCGGGGCCGCGCGATCTGAAGCTGATCTACTCGCCACTGCACGGCGTGGGGGCCTCGGGCGTGATGCCGGCGTTGAAGGCCGACGGTTTTGAAGAAGTCGAACTGTTCGCGCCGCACGCCGCGCCGGACGGCGATTTTCCCAACGTCCCCAAACATGTCTCCAATCCGGAAAATCCGGAGGTGTTCGACGCCCTCATCGAACGCGCCCAGGTGAGCGGAGCGGAATTCGTGATGGCGACCGATCCCGACGGCGATCGCGTCGGTTGCGCCTCGCCGGTCACGCTCGACGCCTCCGGCGAGTGGGAAACCTTTACTGGCAACCAGATCGGCGCGCTGCTGGCCGATTACATCCTGGCCCGGCATCAAGAGGCCGAGCGGCTGAATGTGCGGTCCTATGTGGTCAAGACGCTCGTGACCACCGAGTTGATCCGTCGCATCGCCGACAAGTACCACGTGCGCACCTGCGGCAATTTGCTGGTCGGGTTCAAATGGATCGGCATGACCATGGACGAGCAAGGGCCGGGCGGATTCGTGTTCGGGGCGGAAGAATCGCACGGCTATTTGGTGGGACAGTACGCTCGGGACAAGGACGGCGTGGTCGCCTCGATGCTGCTGGCCGAAGTGGCCGCCAGCGCCGGAGCCGAGGGGAAGTCGCTTCGTGAGAAGCTCGACGCATTATTCGCCGAGCATGGCGTGCATGCCGAGCATACCGTCTCGGTGGTGATGCCGGGCGCCGAGGGAATGCAGGCGATGCAAGCCCTAATGGCCCGGGTGAGAGAGAATCCGCCGCAGTCGATCGGCGGCCTGGCGGTGACCCAGGTGCGCGATTATCTGGGACAAACGGTCCTCCGAGCCGACGGAACGGTCGACCGCCTGGAAGGCCCCCAGGGAGACATGGTGATTATCGATCTGGAAGAGGAAGGCAACTACGTCGCCATCCGCCCCAGCGGCACGGAGCCGAAAGTGAAGTTCTACCTGTTCGCCTATCAACCGCCGCAAGAAGACGTCGCCGCGGGACGCCAGGCGATGGCCGCGCGACTGGAGGCGCTGGAAGCCGATTTGAACAAGCTGGCGAAGGGCTAGCCGGCCGGCGTTCAGTCTTAGCCCCCGGTGAATACACCGGGGGCGATCAGATCGGGGGCACTGTGCGGCATCGTAACCGTTTGGTCGCACCCCGACGCACCAGCCGCAAGCTCACTGCATAACCACGGCGGCCGGCGGCGTTGTTGGTGCCGTGGGTGTATTCACCCACGGCGGCGACGTTCACGTTGACTTCGGTTCGAAGCTCGACCGCCATTTCCGCTCGGCTTCATCCTCTGGTTCTGCAGCGCCGTCACTAAGCATCGTGCGGGAAATAGATGTCGTTTGTTGGGTTCTACTGTGTAATCCC
>JBBDLY010000063.1:0-1470 GCA_040878585.1 Pirellulales bacterium | reverse complement strand
ACTCTCGCTCCAGCCGCACAAGGCGGCTGGGGGCGTGAGCGAAATGTGGGTAATCGCAAGGGTTAGCGCCAAGAAGCCGGCCGCTAGCGCGGCGCGGCAGATGTTGTGGTGGCGATCCCCTGCGTCAGTTCAATTTCTTCACAGGCTCTGAGCAGAACTCAATCTGCCCGCATGGCCACTGCCATGTCCGAGACGAGCCAACATTCCTATTTAAGAACGTTCAGTGCAAGGCTTGCGGGCATACGTGGTAAGGTTATTTAAGATGGATCTGTTCAAGCCGCAATGCTGCACGATGGCCGATCCGGAGAATGTGTGACAGTCTCGTGGGATACTTGGTGCGAGCTGACTTGACCGCCTCATCAATGGTGTCGCCAAGAAAATAGTCGCCGGATTCCGGCTCTACCGCGACATAGCGGTCTGGGTGCTCTGCTTCTAGCGTGGTTTGCAATCGTTCGAAATAGATCGCCTTGGCACGCTCAACAACGCTCTTGGTATGTTCCGAAATCATTAGGACTTCCCCCGGATGTTGATAGGGAACAGCTAGTTCAAATTGTAGCGAAAGACGCCCAGCGCTACTACCGCATCCCGCACGCCTCCAACAACGTCCGCTGCACGCACGAGTCGTGCTCGGCCGAATACTCCGGCTCCTTCTCGCCGCGGAGCACGGCGGCGAACTCGCGGAGGTCGCGAATCTGCAAGGTCGCCGCCGCCGGCGCATGATGTTGCCAATCGGCTTGGCCTTTGGTCCAGGTCCAGTAGTCTTGCGTGGCGTTGTTCGCCATGTGTCCGCTGCCTAGGTGCGGGATCACGAACGCTCCCTCGGTGCCGTAGACTTCGATCCGTCGGCTGTTGGGAGCGCTCTCTAGCGCGGTGACTTCCAGGATGGAGACGGCCGCTTCGTGCTCTAGGAGGGCGACGGCGTTGTCGATGAACTTGCTACTGGACGCACGGCCCTGGGGGGCCATGCTACGGTCGTGCCGCAGCACCCCATGCACCTTGCTCGGCGGGCCGAGCAGGTGGACGGCGAAGTCGATCAGGTGGCCCCCCATCTCGAAGAACATCCCGCCGCCGAACTGGGCGAACTCCTGTTCGTGCTCGGTATACAGACTCAACTCCTTCGGCAGCCGGCCGCGGAATTCGTATATGTGCCCGAAGTGTCCCGCTTGGGCGAATTGGAACAGCGCCTCAATCGCCGCCATGTAGCGGAACAGGTAGGTCATCTGGATAGCGGCGTTTTGGCGAGCGGCTGTTTTCGTCAGGCGCTCATACGCCTGCCAGTCCGGTCCGCCCGGCTTCTCCAGCAACACCGACCGGCCCGCCTCGACGGCCGCTTGCGCCAGTGCGACATTCTCCGCGACGGCCCCCTCCACGACCACCGCGTCGATTGGCTGGGCGAGCGCTGCGGCCAAGTCGTGGCAGATGTGCGTCGCCGGCGAGGCATCTTTCCAGGCGTCAATCCGCTCGGGCCAT
>JBBDLY010000062.1:0-8123 GCA_040878585.1 Pirellulales bacterium | reverse complement strand
ATCCCGACCATGTCGCCGCCACGGCCTTGGTGGAAGCGGCCCGCTTCTGGGCCAAGTTGAGCAAGAGCGATCTGGCGGGCGAACCGTGGCATCCGGAGCGGATCTATCATTACTACTGCGTCCATCTGAAGATGACGCCGCAGCCGGCATTTGTCCTCGACATTTCCGCGGAGTTCGACGCCAAGTTGGCCAGCATCGCCGCGTACAAAAGCCAGTTCACCACCGGCCGCGCGACCGATCCCCCCACCTTTCTTGACAAACTTCGCGACGAAGCAAGCTATTGGGGCAAGACCATCGACACACGCTACGGAGAACCATTCGCCTGCCGCGAACCAATCGGCATGCGTTCATTCGCCGCGTTGGTGTAGCTGAATTCGCCAGACATTCACCGCATGACGGATGGGCCAATCGTGGCCGACGCTGCCAGCGTCGGCGGAAGTCGCCAAAATCTGGAGTGTAAGAGATTGGGTATCGTCCTGATCGCGATCGGAATTCTAGGCGAATTCCGCTACACAGCGTCGGAATTCTAGGCGAATTCCGCTAAGTTTTGTCGGAATTCTGCGCGAATTCCGCTACGGTTGGTCGGAATTCTACGCGAATTCCGCTACGCGGTTTCGTTTCACCGACCTGTGGCGTTGCGGACGGCGGCCAGGATCCGATTCACCGCGGCGATCTGCTCCGCCGCCGGCGCCGGTTCATCGACGCCCATCACGTAGCGCGCCGCAACCTGCTTGTCTCCCCAGGTGATGCGGACCTCAATGGTGGGAATGTCGGCGGCGCCAGTCGGCGGTTTGCCCTGCCCTACGATCCGCGACGGCATCCGCCCAAGATCGCTCCGCGCTAGTTCAGCCGCCAGCGCGGCCAGCGCCTCGCCCGAGACGACCCCCGACATGGCGCGTAGCGGACCGCTTCCGATGGCGTATTGCTTGGTAAACCGGCCGTCGGGAGCAATCTTAAACGAATACGACTGCACACCGACGAACCCGCCGGTTTCAGTCGCTTCCACCGACAGCTCGTGCGCGAGTCGCCCGTCGGGATTGAGGTAATCGGTCTGCGCGAAAGCCGGGGCGGCGAGCAGCGCGTAGAGCATGCCGGCGATTCCCGTACGTTGAGCAACATTCACAGCGGGGTCCTCCCAAAACCATTCCGAGCCTTGAACTAGTTGAATACGCGTGCCGGTTGCCATGGTTGCAGTTCGCTTGTCACGCGATTGGGTGATTTTCTCTAAATAGTCGTTCCCTGGGAAGATCAAAGTCTTGCCGGAAAAGCTGGATAAACTTTGACGATTGTGCCGATTCTACCTGCGATGCCGTCGATCCACGGCAGGCCGCCGCGGAGGTTCGCGGTAGCGAAGAGGGGGGGAGACCTTTTCGCATGTTGTTGACGCCATGAATGCCGCGTGGTTGACCGCCAACGGAATGTTGCTGCTGATGCTGGCATCCGGCTGCTCGCTGGTGCCCGAAGTGCGCCATGAGCCGGCGATTCAGAATCCGTTCCCCCAGCTCTCCAAGATTGCTGTCGCCCCGTTCTTTAACCAAAGCGGCGAGGCGACCGTCAACGGCGAACAGGTTGCCGAAGCTTATTTTCAGGAATTGCAGCAGATTCCGGGCTTTGAAGTCGTGCCGGTGCGGGTGACCCATACGCTGATCCAGCAGCAAGCCATCGATCTGGGCAATCCGGACGAGCGGCGCCGCTTGGCGGAAATGCTGGGAGTGGATGCGGTGGTAATCGGTTCGATCACCGAATACCGGCCCTATTATCCGCCGCGGCTAGGGCTGGCGGTCCGCTGGTACGCCGCCAACCCCTGCTATCATCCGATCCCGGCCGGCTATGGCCTGCCGTGGGGGACCGCCGAGGAAGAGTTCATTCCTGACAATCTGGTTTACGAGGCCGAAATGGAGTTGGCCCGGGCGCAGATGAAAACGCAGTCGCCCCAGCCGCCGCGGCCTTGGGAACCGCAGCGGCAGCCGCTCGGCGAACACGACGCGGCCAGCGCCGCCGGCTCGACGCAGTTGGCCGGCGGCCGGATGACCCTTACTCCGGCTACAATCGAATTGACCGGCGCCGCGGGTGCAATCGGCGCGACCCTACCGCCCGACTGGCCCGACCCCAGCGGCTTCGTGCCCGACGGTCCGGCGCCGACGCCGCCCCCGTGCCGACCAACGAACGAGCCGGTGCTGTCGCACACGCAACTGTATGTCGGGAACGACTCGGAGTTTACGGCTGCGCTGGAGAGCTACTACGAATTTCGAGACGACGCCCGGTTCGGCGGCTGGCAAAGCTATCTGCAACGGAGCGACGACTTCATTCGCTTCTGCTGCTTCAAGCACATCGCCGAAATGCTGACCGCTCGCGGCGGCAGTGGCGAATCGAGATTGGTGTATCGATGGTCCTCCGACCGATAAGGTTTCTTGGACCGGCAGCGGCATGATGCCCGGCGCGATCGATAGCACCTACCTACGAATCGATTTCTCGCTCACTCCGACCCGGTCCAGATGGGATACCGTGCCAGCATACGGCGTGTCGTCCTCCTACCCGCAGTTGTCCCTCCCGCGGTGCAACGGCTTTGACGGATCGAAACCTACCCCAGTGTCGGAAGGAGAGTCTCGTGGCCCAGGATGTGAATGTGCTCGCCTTGGTGAAGGGCGGCGAACGCTACGTATTTTTGTATGACGACGCCAGCCGCGCGGCGACCTTGCGCACGCTTGGCCGCTACGCGTCGAACCCTGAACTGAGTTTCACCTGGTACGATGCCGCGGTGCTCAGCCAGAAAATCCGCCAGGAGAGCGAACCGCAGCCCTACGCGAACCGCTTCAGCCTGCCGCTGTCAACCGACCAGGAAGAACCGCGCAAGTAGTCCGTAGGATAGCAATGCCCGCCCCCCCGCTGCCGCGCGCCATCGAACGCTTCTTGCAGTTCCTCAGAATGGAGCGGAACGCTTCGGAGCTGACGCTCAAGAGCTATCGCGAGGACTTGCTGGCCCTGGCGGAATACTTTGTGGCGGAACAGGGCGGACCACCTGCCAACAGCTCCGATGTCGCCGCGACCAGTTTCGCAGCGGTCAGCGGCGAATTGGCGGATGTCGACGTCGCCTGGTCCTGCTGTCCGCCGCCCGACGGCATCGACACGCAGCAACTGCGACGCTACCTGGCCGACATGCACGAGACGGGCTATTCGCCGAGCACCATCGCGCGGCGGCTGGCCTCGCTGCGCAGCTTCTTCAAGTTTGGCATGCGGGAGGGGTGGGTGGACGCAAATCCGGCCAAACCGTTGCGGAATCCCCGCAAAGGACGCACCCTGCCGCACTTTCTTTCCAGCAAGGAACTCAACAGCCTGCTGACCGCGCCGCCGCGGGAAGAGCCGCTGGGATTACGGGATCGGGCGATCCTGGAAACGCTTTACTCCGCGGGCTTGCGCGTCAGCGAGTTGGTTGCGATCAACGACGAGGATCTCGATCTCGAGGCCGGCGTCGTCCGTGTCCGCGGCAAGGGGCGCAAGGAACGGTTCGCTCCGATCGGCTCCTACGCCGGCCGCGCGCTGCAGCGGTGGCTCGCCCGGCGTGAAACGAACGAAACGGTGTCGCCGCGTCCGGTCTTCGTCAACAAGTTCGGCAACCGCATCACCACGCGGAGCGTCGCCCGGATGTTGGAGAAGTATCTCAAGGAAACGGGCCTCGACGCGCGGACCACCCCGCATACCTTGCGGCACAGCTTCGCCACGCACCTGCTCGACGGCGGCGCAGACATCCGCAGCGTGCAGGAACTGCTAGGCCACAAGAGCCTGGTCACCACGCAGATCTACACGCACGTCAGCACCGCCGGCCTGCGCGAAGCGTACGAGCGCGCGCATCCCCGGGCTGGCTGAGAGGCGGTGAACCGTAGCGGAATTCGCCTAGAATTCCGAGAACCCGGAAAAAGCCTCACGCCGTTGGCAACCGCGGTAGCGATGTATCTCTTACGCTAACCGTGGGCTAGCGCCCTTCGGCTGATGTTTGACGGCCGATTTCTCACAGCTTCTGAGCACTGATTGCGGCTAAACCAAGTTCCGCCGCACGGCCCACACGGCCGCTTGCGTACGGTCGGTCACGCTGATCTTGCGAAGGATGTTTTGCACGTGCTCTTTCACGGTCTCGATGCTGATCTCGAGGCTTTTGGCGATCTCGCGATTGCTCAACCCCAAGGCAATATGTTTCAGCACTTGCGCTTCGCGATTCGTGAGCGGCACGTCGTCGTGCTTGTTCTGCCGCGTTTCCATCGCAGTGGCCACCTTCTTCATCTGTCCGCCAGTGGTGGGCGACTCTCCCTTATGGGCGGCCTCGATGGCGGCGATCAGGTCGCCTCGACTGGAACCTTTTAGCACGTAGTCGCAGGCGCCCAGCGCGACCGAGCGGGCCACGTAGGTCGGATTGTCATAAGTCGACAACATCACGACCCGCGATTCCGGAATCTCGTTGTGAATTTTTTCCAGCGTCGCCAACCCGTCCGGGCCCGGCATGCGAATGTCGAGCAGGATCACATCAGGCCGATGCTTCTTCGCCTGGGTGATCGCCTCGTCCCCACTGCCCGCCTCCGCCACGATGCGAATGTTCGAACCCTCCAAAAGGCTGGACAAGCCAGTCCGGACCATTTCATGGTCGTCCGCAACCAAAATGTTAATGCTCATTGAAAGAGCCTTTCCAAAAAAGATTTTCCTGCCCCACCGGTGCCTTTTTTACTGGCCCAGACACCGATATTCCGTAAGCAACTCCGCTCCCTGCGGCGGCCAGCCGACAGCCAGCGTGACTATTGGGTGACCGCGTCTCCTATATGATACCAGTCCACAAGGCCGGCGACCACTCTGAGCGGGGTGCGGTTCCCCAAAATAATTAAACCTCATCTTAGTACGGGAGGCTAGCGAAATGGTTCAAACAGAACTTGCCCGATCCGGATCGCCAAACGCCTCTCGGTAGATTTCACCAAAGTAGAATAGCTGAAATGACTAGCCATGCAACCGATAAAGTCATGTTAATCTTCTGAAAAATCCGATATCGCGGGCCAATTTCTCCCCCCCGCCCGTCGCGTTTGGACAGCGGGCGTTGACCGCTCGCCACCTGCGACCTAGATATTGATAGCAAATTGGACACACCGCTACGCGACTCCCCGTCGCAGCTCCCCTCCGTAGTGGTGTCACGCGAGCCAAACAGCTCGCGAGACCTTTAAGAAAAAATTGAGAAATAGCCGGGGAGTATTGTATGTCCAAAGGGACTCTTCTGTTGGTGGACGACGATCGTCACGTGTTGGACTCCATGGCGCATTGGCTGCGCGAGCAAGACTATAAGATCGACACGGCGGCCGATTATCCCCATGCGCTGCAGGCGTTCGACCAGAAGGATTACGACGTAGTTCTCTGTGACATTCGCTTGCGCGACGCCGATGGTTTCGACCTGCTCGAACACGCCCGCCGCAGCAAGCCGCACGTTGCCGTGATACTGGTCACCGGATACGGCACGGTCGAGACGGCGATCGACGCCATCCGCGCCGGCGCGGCCGACTTTCTTACCAAACCGCTGATCGACGAAGAGCTTGAGATGGCGATCGAACGAGCCATCTCGCAGCGGGCGGTCCTCCGCGAGAACGACTCGCTCAAACAGCAGCTCGACCTGAAGTTCGGCATGGACAACATCGTCGGCGCCGACCGTCGCATGCGGCGGGTGTACGACATGATCGAAAGCGTCGCCGATACCCGAGCCACCGTGCTGATCACCGGCGAGAGCGGCACCGGCAAATCGATGATCGCCCGGGCGATCCATCGCCGCAGCGGCCGTCGCGACAAGCCGTATGTGGAAGTGGCCTGCGGCGCACTGCCAGAGAACCTGCTGGAAAGCGAGCTGTTCGGGCATGTCGCCGGCAGCTTCACCGGCGCCACCGGCGACAAGAAAGGCAAGTTCATGCTGGCCCACGGCGGCACGATTTTCCTCGACGAGATCGGCACCGCCAGCCCCAGCATGCAGGTCAAGTTGCTGAGGGTCTTGCAGGAGCTTCAGTTCGAGCAGGTCGGCGGGGCAGAGACCTTCGACGTCGACGTGCGCGTGATCCTGGCGACCAACGAAGACTTGGCCAAAAACGTCCAGAACGGCAGCTTCCGGCAGGATCTGTATTACCGGGTGAACGTCATCAACATAGAACTGCCGCCGCTGCGCGACCGCATCTCCGACATCCCGGTGCTGGCGCGGCACTTTCTGGCCGAGGTCCGCGAAGAGACGGGCAAGCCAATCGAGGATTTCAGCGAAGCGGCCATCGCCGCCATGCAGCAATATCGCTGGCCCGGCAACGTCCGCGAGCTGCAAAACGCCATCGAGCGGGCGGTGCTGCTGGGCAAAGGCCCGCGAATCGAGCCGCACGATCTGCCTAGCGATATGGGCCTGGCCAGGAACGTCCACGTGGCGGCCGTCGGGCAGCGGACCTTAAAGGAAGCGCTGGAAGAGCCGGAACGGCAGATCATTCTCGACGTCCTCAACGGCAACAACTGGAACCGCAATGAGACGGCCGAGCAGTTGGGCATCAATCGCACCACGCTTTACAAGAAGATGAAGCGGCTCGGCCTGGAAGAACGCCGCTATGGCGTGCCGGTTAATGAGGCTTGAGGCTGGAGGCTGGAGACTTGAGGGGTCCGGGTTCAGGGTTGGTTGTGGGACTCGCAGTTGGCTTGTGCAAGGCGTAAGATGGCAGTGCTATGTCAGCCGGCTATCTGGTGAGTGTCTGACCGATGTTTCATGTCAAAATCTGCGGCGTCACGCGGGCCGATCAAGTCGCTGCTATCCGGGCCGCCGGCGCGGATGCGATTGGTCTGAACTTTTATGCAGATAGCCCGCGGTGCGTCTCGACCGAATCGGCTGGGAAAATCACGGCCGCCTGCGACGATCTACTCAAGGTGGGGGTGTTCGTCAATCACTCCGCCGCGTCGATCCGCGAACGGTTCGACGCCTTGCCGCTCGACCTAATCCAGCTACACGGCGACGAGCCACCCGAGTTGCTCGCCGATCTCGGCGACCGGCCGGTGATGAAGGCTTTCCGCTTTGGCCGCGACGGCATGGCCCCGGTCGTGAAATTCCTGGAGACTTGCCGCGTACTCCATTCCATGCCGCGATTGATCCTGCTCGACGCCCACGTGCCGGGCGAGTACGGCGGTTCCGGCGCTGTGGCCGACTGGGATCGCATTGCGGCCGATCGATCCGAATTGGGCGAGTTGCCGTTGATCCTCGCCGGTGGATTAACGGGGGACAATGTGGCGGCGGCAATTGCCGCCGTGCAGCCGACCGGGGTCGATACGGCCAGCGGCGTGGAGAGCTTACCCGGAGTCAAGGATGTTGGCAAACTACAGTCGTTCTGTTCCGCGGCCCGCCAGGCCCTGCAATTGCTCGGATAGCGGCGGATCGCTGTACGGTCCCGCTGCGGTTGGCGGAGCACTGTCTCGTCGTTGCCCCGATCATGCCAACCCTTGGAAAGTCGGCGGAAACCGCCTATCATATAGCACTTCAAATCAATCTTTCCGTGCTGACCGAGGAGAATCGTCGTGGCGCAAGTGAGTGAGACCAAGCTGGCATACAAGGTGGTAGCGACCGCCAATCAGGATGAATTCGACAAGCTTGCCGCCTGGGGCCGCAAGGAGATCGAACTGGCCGAGAACGAAATGCCCGGCCTGATGGCCCTCCGCGAGAAATACGGCAAAGACAAGCCGCTGGCGGGCGCCCGCATCGCCGGCTGCCTTCACATGACCATCCAGACCGCCGTGTTGATCGAAACCCTGATCGAACTGGGCGCTGAGGTGACCTGGAGTAGCTGCAATATCTTCTCCACGCAGGATCACGCCGCCGTGGCAATCGCCGCCGCCGGCGTGCCGGTCTATGCCTGGAAAGGAATGAGCGAGGAAGAGTTCGTATGGGCGATCGAGCAGACGCTCTACTTCCCCGACGGCCAGCCGCTGAACATGATTCTCGACGACGGCGGCGATCTGACCGCCATCGTTCACGACCGCTACCCCGAGTTGCTCGGCAGCATCAAGGGCCTCAGCGAAGAGACCACCACCGGCATCAAAGCGCTCTACAAGATGCACAAGCACGGCAAGCTCAAGGTGCCGGCGATCAA
>JBBDLY010000061.1:0-8125 GCA_040878585.1 Pirellulales bacterium | reverse complement strand
GGTCAGGCAGGAATGCCTGACCTACTGCTTTGCCGTTGACCCTTTCGCGGGTGTTTGATATTTACGCCAGCCGATGGTTTCCCCCGTCAGGGCGACCGATGGCGGTGTCTGCTCGGCGTAGATGCCATCGGTCCCTGTTCTATTGCGAATTGATCATGCTAGCACCCGCGAAGATACCTACTGGTCGGCAGCGCCGCGCCGGCATCGGAACCGCCTGGGCGGCATCGATTGTTGCCATCCTGCTCGCCGCCTCCGGTTGCCAAACGTCGGGCATTAAGGCGCGGGAACTGCCGCCCGAATTGCGAGCGACCGGAGTGTTCAGCGCGCAGCACTTGGATCTCTCTCGGTTCGCGCAAGGCAATCTCAAGAACGAAATCGTTTATCCGGGCGATACAATCATGTTGAGCATCTCCACGGGATTGGAAGATCGCGACGCCCCGCGCTACATGCTGCGGGTCGACGAGGAAGGCGCGGTCAACGTGCCGTTGGTTGGCCACGTGCGTGTGGCCGGCCTGGAACTGACCGCCGCCGAGAGCCTGATTCGCGAGGCAAGCGTGGTGCGCGGCATTTATCGCAATCCGCAGGTTGCGGTGGCGATCGATCGTCGCCGATCCAATAAAGTGACAATACTCGGCGCGGTGGCGAAGGAAGGAACTTACGAACTTCCTTCCAACAAAAGCGATCTCGTCTCGGCGATCGTGGCCGCCGGCGGCCTGACCACCGAGGCAAGCACTCTGGTCGAGATTCGCCGTCCGCCCGATTCACCGCTGGCCGCCGCCCCAGGCGCTGCGATCGGCCTGGTGAGTTACGAGTCGGGGCGGCCCAATGCGATGCTCGACCGCTTCGATCTGAAGGAACCGCGCAATCTCGATCCGCGGCGGCTGAACATCGAAGACGGCGCCACGGTGATGGTCATGCGGCGGCCCAAGCAAGCGATCCAAGTGATGGGGCTGGTCCGCAAACCGGGACAGTTCGAGTTGGAGCCGGATCAGGACGTGCGACTGTTGGACGCCCTCGCAATGGCGGGCGGTTTGTCGACCGAGATTGCAAACAAGGTGATCGTGGTTCGCAACCGCGAAGACGGCACGGAATCGATCGTGATCCAGGCGACCGTCCGCGGCGCGAAGAAGGACCATCTGGAGAACATCGTGCTGGCGCCGGGAGACGTGGTCAGCGTCGAGGAGACGCCAGTCACGTTCCTGGTGGGCGAACTACAAAAATACGTACGCTTCGGAATTAGCGCATCGACGGGACTCAACTTCTTCTAGTAGGTGGGGATTGGATGAGCGAACTGGCCTCGGAAGGGCACCTGGAGGAGACGGACGGGCAAACGACGCATGTCGTACATGCGGCGCTGCGCTTCGCCAAGGTCGTGTGGCGGCGGCGCATCTATCTCTTCGCGGCGATGGCGGCGGCGTTGATGCTCGGCATGTTCTACTATGGCACGGCCGACCGCGTTTACCAGGCTTCCGCGTCGGTGCTCGTGATGCAAACCGGCGCGGACGTGATGAACCCCAACCTCTCGCCCGATATTTCTCGCAACGGGCTGATTCCGACCTACGAACGGCTGTTCGCCAGCGACGTGGTCCTTAACGGCGCCTTGCGCCTATTGGCGAAAATGCCGCCGGAAGCCCGCTCCGACCTGGTCCGCGTTCCCCAGCAACGGCACGTCGAAGTGCTGCGCAGGAATCTCACTGCCAGCGGGGTTCGCAATACCAACGTGATCGAAATCAGCTATCGCTCGAGTTCGCCCGAAGCGGCCGCCGCGATCGTTAGCGCCGTGGTTGAGTCGTATCTGGAGTTCATGGCCCGCAATCACAAGAATCTGTCGGTCGAGATTCTCACGATCCTGGAAAACGAGCATCGTCAAATCGACGAAAAGTTTCGGCTCAAGGAGCGCGAACTGGCCTCGGCCCGTTCCCGCGTTGGCGATTTGGGTCTCCGCGAGGACACCCGCGAAGTGCATCCCACGATCGCCCGCGCCTTGAACGTGAATCGCAAATTGATGGAGGTGCAGACCGAGCGACTGCAATTGGAGGCGTCGCTGGCGGCCATTGCGGAAACATCGCGGCGCGGCGGGGACTTGCAGCAGCACTTGATGGCGATGGAGCCTTACCTGGGCCAGGACGTGCTCCGCTCGGCGATGGGAATCAACCCCGCCGACCAGCGGCTCGTTCCGGAGTTGGAATCAAAGCTGCTCGAGGCGAAGGCCAAGCGAGACACACTATTGGCGCATTACGGAGAGAATCACCCCAAGGTGCAAGAGTTGAAGCAGCAAATCGCCAACACGCAGCAGTATTTGGTGTCGTTTCAAGCAAACGCCGCTCGGCGGTTCGCCAACGTCGATCGCGAACAGATGGTCGCCCAGTTGCAACGCCTGGTCGGTGAGAAACTGATCGGCGCGCGCAGTTACGAACAGGAACTGGCCACCCGCTATCAGGAATTGGAGCGAGAAGCGATTGACTTGAACGATCGGCTGACCGAGGTCACCCTGCTCGAAAGCGACTTGAATCGATTGAGCCAACTGCGCGAGACGCTGTTGTCGCGAATGGCGAATATCGACTTTCGCCAGGACCAGGCGGACGTTCGCATCACGGTGGTCAGCGATCCCAAGGTCGATCACCGGCCGGTCGCGCCTAAGTTGCCGCTGGTGCTCTTCCTTTCGCTGGTCCTCGGCTGCGGTTCGGGCGCAGGCATCATTTACGTGCTCGACCTGCTGGATGATCGCTTCCGCTCGCCGGAAGAGATTCGCGCGCAACTCGACACGCAAGTGTTGGCCGTCATTCGTCCGTTGCCGCCGACCGACGCGCTCGGCGCTGCCGCGGTGCAGGTGTTTTCCAACCCCAGCGCGGTGGAAAGCGAGGCGTTCCGCACGCTCCGCACCACCCTGGCCTTTTCCGGATACGAACGCGATCGACTGCTGATCACCAGCGCCGAGCCGAGCGACGGCAAGACCACCGTGGTCACCAATCTGGCGGCCTCGTTTGCCCAAGCGGGCAAGCGCACCCTGTTGATCGACGCCGACATGCGGAAGCCGGGCCTCACCAAAATGTTCTCGTTGCGGGGAACGGCTGGTCTTTCCGACCTATTGCGCAGCGACGAGCCGATCGCCCCGTTGGCGGAGGAGCGGATTCATGCCTCGGGGATCGACAACGTCGACATCTTGCCCTGCGGGCCGAAGCCGGCCGGACCGTCCGAACTGCTCAGCGGCGCGCGGTTCGAGGAACTGCTGGCCTGGGCGGAAACGCGCTACGACCAAGTGCTAATCGACACGCCGCCGATCCTAGCGGCCAGCGACGCGGCGATTGCCAGTCGCGGCACCGACGGCGTGGTCCTGGTCGTGCAGCCTTCCAAGAACCATCGCCGCCTGGTCATTCGCGCCGTCGATGAAATGCGGTCGCTGAATGTCAGACTGCTGGGCGTGGTCGCCAATCGAGTCGGCAGCGACTCGGACGACGGCTACGGCGGCTATGGTTATGGCTACGGATATGGCTACGGATACGGCTACGGTGATAACGACGATGAACCGATTGCGATTGCCGATGACGATCCGCTCGACGACGACGCGACATCTTCCCCATCTCGACATGCCGCCTAAGCCATGCCAACCAAACACACGAACAAGTCGAATGCGTTCGACGTCTGGCGGCGATTTGCCGAACTCGATACCCATGCCTTGCTTGCGCATCTGGCGGATGCCGGAATCGTCTCCGTGCTGCTGATTGCCCCGCTGTTCATGGGCGGACGCGACGAGCGGGGGGCCTTGGTGTATGTGATGGCCGTGATGGCGACCGTCGTTGCCTATTGCGCGAGTCAGGCATTGGCGCCCGCCAAGGCGCGACGCTACTGGCGGCGAACAGCGGTGGACTACCTGTTGCTGGCCGGCTTGCTATTGATGTGCTTGCAACTGGTTCCCGTTGATTCCTCGCTGCTGGCGAGGCTCTCGCCGAGTATCGCGAACTATCTGCCGTTGTGGACCGGCGCCGGAGACGACGCCGCGAGATTGGCGGAATGGAAGCACCTGACATTGACGCCGCAAGCCACCCGGGCCGGCGCGGCAATCTATCTGGCCCACGCCTTGTTCTTCCTGCTGCTGGTTCAGCGGCTGCAAACCCGCGACGACGTGATGCGCTGCTTCCAACTGTTGGCCGTCGGCTGCGTGGGGTTCGCGGTGCTTGGCTTGCTCCAGTTCCTAGCCGGCAACGGCGAGTTTCTGTGGGTGTACGAGCATCCTTATCGCAACACGCACGGGGTCGTGAAGGGGCCGTTTATCAATCAGAACCACTTCGCCCACTTGCTGGCGCTGGGGATCGGCCCGTGTATCTGGTGGCTGCAGCATTCGCTGAACTCGGCCGGTCGCGGCGCACCGTCCACGGCGGGGAATCGCGCATCGGCACGCGGCCACGGCAAGCACGAGGGACGTCGTCGCGGTGGCTGGTCCGGTTCCGACTTTGGCTCAGGCAGGAAGATGGTCGACGCCGACTGGCGGCTGGCATTGTTGCTGATGCTCGGTCTGGCGATGGTCGCCCTGGCCGGCTTGTTGACTTTCTCTCGCGGCGGGGCGATCGCGTTGGTCGTGGCGTCCGCCGTTGCCATTGGGCTGTACTATTGGAAGTCGATGTTGGATCTCCGTTATGCGGCCACGCTTGCCGTCTCCGGCGCCTTGGTCGTGCTCGCCCTCGCTGTGTTCGGCGGCGACATTCTCAGCGGCGAATTCGCCTCCATCCAGTCGGGCGACATCGACCAGATCGACAGCCAGTCGATTCGCCGCGACCTGTGGGCGGCCGATCTGGCGGTTTCTTCGAACTTCCTGCTCACCGGCACCGGGGTCGGCAGCCATGCCGAAGTTTATCTGCTGGAATTCGACCGCTACAGCAATCACTACTATTCCCATGCCGAAAGCGGTTACATTCAGTTGCTGCTGGAGTGCGGCCTGCCGGGCATCGCGTTGTTGTTATGCGGTTTCTGCGTCGGCGGATATTGGGCAATTACCGCATTCCGCGCCGCGGACCGTCCATCCCAGGCTCTGGCCATCGCCGCCATCGCCGGTCTCACAGCCAGCCTGTTGCACAGCTTATGGGATTTCGTCTGGTATCTGCCCGCCTGCATGAGTTGGACCATTGCCCTGGCGGCGGTGCTCTGCCGCTTGAGCCAATTGGCCAAGCAGCCCGCCGGCGCTGCCGCGGCCACCGCGACCCCGCGCCGGCAGTCGCGAAGTGCGTCCAGAACGAACCGGCCCGCCTGGGCCTGGTCGTTCGCCACGGTGGTGCTGATGTTTGGCGCCTTCTTGTTATTCCGCACGTTGGCGCCCCCGGCGGCGGCTCAAGTCGCCTGGGAACAGTATCTCAAGTACGAACAGCAATGGGAGCGGCAAGCCGAGGTCACGCCCGAGCAAACAGGCGAACACTTGCTCAAGGCGATTGCGCTGCTGGACAAGGCGGTCGCCCGCGACCCGCGGCATGGCAAGGCGCATCTTGCCTTGGCCTCCTGCTGCTTGCAGCGATTCGAGATCGTTCAGCAGACTGCAGAGAATCGCCTCGATCTTACTCAGATTCGCTCCGCGGCGATGGCCTCTCGGTTCGATTCCCGCGATCAGCTCGACGAGTGGCTCAGTCGGGCCGTGGGGGAGAATCGCGTTTACCTCTACCAGGCCAAATACCATGCATTGCGGGCCGTTTCTGAACTGCCGCTGACGGGCGAAGGTTACGTATTTTTGGCGGATCTTGCCTTTCTCGACGGCGCAGGCGAGGAGGAGAGCAACCGGTTGTTAAGCCAAGCGCTGCTCGTGCGACCGCACGAAGCGGCAGTCTGCTTCGCCGCCGGCTCCCATGAGGCGCTGAAGGGAGATCTCGCACAAGCGCTGCAGCACTGGAAGAAGGCGTTTCACCGGCATCCCAGGTATCGCTCGCTGATTGTCGATAAGTTGGCGCCGCTCATTTCCGCTCCTCACTTCGTGGAGCATCTCGAACCTGACGTGGCCGCCACCGAGCGGCTGTACAAGCTCTACCGGCAGGCCGGCCGGCAAGACGACGCCCGCCTGATCGGACAGCGATTCCTCGTGCAACTGGAAGAAAGCACCGCCACGGCGGGCCGTGAACAGGCAGCGCGGGCGTGGGCCAAGGCGGCCGCCGTCCATCGCGACCTGGAACAATCGGAGCAAGCCGTGCTAGCATTGTCGAAGGCGGTGCATGCGACTCCGGACGATTTCAAACTCCGCCGCAATTTTGCTCTCGAACTAATCCGCCAAAATAGGTATCTACAGGCCGAGGAACAAATTGATTGGTGCCTGGCACGGAAGCCGGGCGACGCTCAGTTGAAAAAGTTGGCGCTGCAAGCCAAACGGGGCCGCTGGGAAAACAGCACCGGCGCGGCCGAAGGCACGTCTCCGGCGGAGCAACGCCGTTGAGCGGCCAACCAGGTGTTACAAGCGCTTCTCAAGGATGAGATCGTAACGAGTGGGAAAGCAAGCAATTCAACTTGGAACACGATTGGTTCGCGTCGTACCGAACGTGTTGTGGCTTGCGCCGGTAGTGGTCGCGGTCTACTATGCAGCGTTTCTGTTGCGCTTTGAGGGGTGGCTGGGTGCCAACGGCTGGTACGTCTTTCAGGCCACGCTGGCGCCGCTGTTGGTCATCAAGCTGGTTGTGTTTCGGCTGCTGCCCGGATTTCGCGGCTGGAGCCGCATGGTCACCTTCGACGATCTGCTCGATCTAGCCAAGGCGGCCACGGTCTGCTCGTTGGTACTGGTCGTCGTCGATCATCTCATCATGACTCGCGTTAACGTGCCCCGCAGCATTGTTCTGATCGACTGGGGCATGACGATCATGGCCATCGGCGGTTTGCGGTGCGTCACCCGCTTGGTCCGCGAACGGGACATGACCTTGTTCAGCAAGAGCAATCATCCGGCGGTATTCATCGCCGGCGTCAACGCCTCGGGCGAGGCGGTGCTGCGCGCGATTCGACGCAGCGCGAGTCTCGATTTCCGCGTGGCCGGCTTCCTGGCCGAGACCGAACAGGAAGTGGGCGCCCGCATCGGCGGCGTGCCCGTCGTCGGCATGTTGGCCGACGCCTGCGAGCTGTCTCAGAAGCATCAGGTCCGCGAAATTCTCATTTCCGCCGACGGCTTGCCCGGCCAGCAAGTCCGAGCACTGGTCGAGAACGCCCAGGAAGCGGGCATCAACGTCAAGGTGTTGCCCAGTTACGAGCAACTGCTGCATGGCACGGTCGATTTGCGTCCGCGAACGGTTTCGATCGAGGACTTGCTGCGCCGCGATCCGGTCGAACTGGATCAGCGTCAATTGCACAAGTGGATCGACGGCAAAGTGGTCATGGTGACCGGCAGCTCCGGCAGCATCGGCTCGGAACTCTGCCGGCAGTTGACGCATTTTGCCCCGGCCAAGATCGTGTTGCTCGACCGCAGCGAGACGGGACAGTTCTTCCTCGAACGGGAACTGCACCAGCTCGCCCCGCACGCAAATTGCGAAGTTTGTCTGGGCGACATCAACGACGCGGCGCGGATGAACACCGTATTTCGCACGCACCAGCCCGACATTGTCTTTCACGCGGCGGCCTACAAGCACGTGCCGCTGATGGAGTCACACCCCGGCGAGGCGGTCAAGAATATCACGCTGGCCACCCGACTGCTGGCGGACCTGGCTGATCAGAACGGAGTCGAATCGTTCGTGATGATCTCCACCGACAAGGCAGTCAACCCGACCAGCGTGATGGGCGCCTGCAAACGGGTGGCGGAGCAGTACATTCAGTCGCTCGCCGGTCAGTCGTCGTGCCGATTCGTGACGGTACGGTTCGGCAACGTGCTCGATTCGGCCGGCAGCGTGGTGCCGATCTTCCGCGAACAGATCGCCCGCGGCGGTCCGGTGACGGTCACGCATCCCGAAATGGTGCGGTACTTCATGACGATCCCCGAGGCGTCGCAACTGGTGATCCAGGCAGGCGCCATGGGCGACGGCGGCGAGATCTTCGTGCTCGACATGGGCGAACCAGTCCGCATCGTCGACCTGGCCGCCGACATGATCCGACTTTCCGGCCTGCGAGTGGGCGAAGACGTAGAAATCGAATTCACCGGCCTACGGCCCGGCGAGAAGATGTACGAGGAGTTGTACTC
>JBBDLY010000060.1:0-8126 GCA_040878585.1 Pirellulales bacterium | reverse complement strand
GCTCCGCCCAGCAACATCCACAATCTACCGCTTTGTTCCACTAAGCCGCCCAGATGCGGCTCGACAAATGCCGTCAGGGAGGCGAACAGGCTCGAAGAATCGGCGAGGCCGTCGCGCCGCATCATCCACCACGCCAGCGCGGCTTGTCCTGCCGCCAATGGCAGCACAACGCCCAGCCAAATCGCCAATCCGCCGCCGAGCGGGATTGGGGCGTCATGCACCTTGCGCTCGCCCGGCATGTCGACCAGGCCCAACCGTGCCGCGTAGCGACGCACCATCGCGGCGGCAACGCACGAGACGGCAAAGCTGGGAATCAAGCTACCGGCGATCAGCCAAACCATGAAGGGTTCTCACCAAGTATCGTTGTGCAAGCCGCTTGCTTGCCCCGTGCCGAAGCTGGCAGCTTCGGCAACGATGTCCATCACCGTTGAAACTCCGTTCGCCGCTGCCGAATAGTATCGCGGCACTCGCTAAAGAACCGCTGATAATCCGCGCGCTGGTAGTCCGGAAAGGTCCACGGCGTGGCGTGCCATTGTTTGTGTTGGTAGTATAACGTGATTTCGGCGTAGACGCCCTGCCGCAGATAGATGCGGTGCGCATGATCCTTGGTCGACGCCAGCACCAGCTTACCTAGTGTCAGGTAACCGGGATCGATATTCAACGGGCGTGGTTCGTCGTGCGTGCCGCTGGCGGCGTACTCCTGTTCCCAGGCGTTGGTCTCGATCTTCAATTCGGCCAGTTCGCCGGGATCAAACGGCTGCTGAATCGCCCAAAACTGCTTTCGCAACCCGGTTCCCATCGATTCATCGTAATAGTCGGTCTCGACGAAGGCGAACGCCGCACTCTTGGCCGCCAGCGGCCCGAACCGCTCGACCACCCGCCGCTCCGCCCAGGCGAACGCCGCGTCATGTCGGCTAAACACGGCGAACAATAGCAGCACGGGATCAGGTGGCAGGATGGCGCCCATGGGGGAGGCTGGAGGCTGGAGGTTTGAGGTTTGAGGTTTGAGTAATATGACACGGTTTGCATTAACCCTTCTCCCTCTGGGAGAAGGTGGCCGAAGGCCGGATGAGGGCGGCGTTGCCAAACAGCCACTCCTAAACGAACGTCCACTAAAGGTCGAGTCGGTTGGCAGCGCCCCCCCTCATCCGTCTGCTGCGCAGCCACCTTCTCCCGAAGGGAGAAGGATTGACTACCGTCCGCCCTCCCGCCTCAAGCCTCCCGCCTCAAGCCTCCGTCAATACGCCTTCGCGAACACCACGCGTTTCTTGCTCGGTTTGCCGGTAAAGAGGCACTTGCCTGGCTCGTCGTCTCCCTCCAGCGGGATGCAGCGAATGGTGACTTTCAACTCCTTGAGCAGTTCATCGACCGCGGGGTCGTCCGCCCAATGGCACCAGGCCAAGCCGCCGTGGATCTCCGGTTGCTGCTCATTCTTCGGCGTGAAGAATTGCTTGAACTCTTCCAGCGAATCGATCCGCCGGGTGGCCTCTTCGCGAAGCTTGAGCGCGCGGTTGTACAGCGACTGCTGGATGTCGGTCAGCAGACCGGCGATGCCGGCGACAAACTGCTCTCGCTGGATGCCTTCTTTCTCTTTCGGACCACGATCGCGGCGGCCGACAAAGCAACTATCGTCGGCCATGTCGCGGGGGCCGATCTCCACGCGGATCGGCACGCCCCGCTTGATGTGATGCCACGTCTTCTCGCCGCCACGGATGTCGCGCTGGTCGATCTCCACTCGAACCGGCGCGCCGTCGTAGCTCTGAGCGGTCAATTCCCGCTGAACCCGCTGGCAGTATTCCATCACGGCGGCGCGGTCCGACTCGTCACGCGAGATCGGCAAGATCACCACATGTGTCGGCGCCAATCGCGGCGGCACGATCATGCCGTCGTCGTCGGCGTGGGTCATGATTAAGCCGCCGACCAGACGTGTCGACACGCCCCAGCTTGTCGTCCAGGCGAAGGCTTCCTGGCCGTTCTGGTCCTGGAACTTGATGCTTTGCGCTTTCGAGAAGTTCTGTCCCAGAAAGTGCGAGGTGCCCGCCTGCAGCGCCTTGCGGTCTTGCATCATCGCCTCGATGCAATAGGTATCGACCGCGCCGGGGAACCGCTCGCCGGCGGTCTTCTCTCCCTTGATGACGGGCATCGCCATGTAGTTCTCGGCGAAGTCGGCGTACAGATCGAGAATCATCTTGGTTTCTTCAACCGCTTCCTCGGCCGTGGCGTGCGCCGTGTGCCCTTCCTGCCAGAGAAACTCCGTGGTTCGCAGGAACATCCGCGTCCGCAGCTCCCAGCGGACGACGTTCGCCCATTGATTGATCAGAATTGGCAGATCGCGCCACGACTGCACCCAGCGAGAGTACATCTCGCCGATGATCGTCTCGCTGGTGGGCCGCACGATAAGGGGCTCCTCCAGCAGTCCGGCAGGCCGCAGGCCGCCCTCTCCGTCGGGTTCCAGCCGGTGATGCGTGACTACGGCGCACTCCTTGGCGAAACCTTCGACGTGCTGGGCCTCTTTCTCCAGGTAGCTCATCGGAATGAACAGCGGGAAGTAGGCGTTCTGATGCCCGGTGGCCTTGAACTTCGCGTCGAGCGCACGCTGCATGTTCTCCCAGATCGCATACCCCCAGGGCTTGATCACCATGCAGCCACGCACCGGCGAGATCTCGGCCATGTCGGCGGCGCGGACCACCTGCTGATACCATTCGGGATAATCGTCCGCCCGAGTGGGCGAGATTGCGGTTTTCGCTTGCTTTGCCATGCTGAGAGTGTCTTTCAATTAGCCACGGATGGAACACGGATGGAACACGGATTCTAACCGAGCGATGCCAAACAGCGAAGGCTGTCGATCGGCCCAGTTTTCAGAATACAAGTCGCGTGTGCTCGACTTTGGTTCGCCCGAAGTTGACGAGCAATCCGACTTTGATGCCGGTGGCCTTTAATTCGTTGAGTAGCTGTGCTTCATCCTCTGACCGATATGACTTAGCAACTTTGATTTCCACAACGACCGCCCCTTCCACAAGCAGGTCTGCACGGTAGTCGCCGACGATTGCCCGTTTGTACCAGATTTGTATGTCACGCTCCAACTCTGTCTTTTAGTCCCCGTGCAATAAGTTCTACCTGCATCGCCCGCTGATACACTTTCTCCAGAAACCCGTAACCGAGTACGTTATGGACTTCATACGCAGCGCCGATAATCTGCTCGGTAATTTCAGCATGGAGTAGGACCATCTGAACGATTGTATCGGAGCAATCCGCTGATTCAATGGACGCCGTGAAGCCTTTTGGCAAGACGAAATGTGGCCCAAGTCGATGCCTTACTCAAGTGGTCCATTGCGAAGAGTCAGGTGCTCCACTGGACAAAGTTTCCGAAATCCGTGTTTCATCCGTGTTTTCATCCGTGGCCAACACTTCTTGCGCCGCTTGTTGGCTGCCCCCAGGCATCATAGAATGCGGCTTTTCCAGCCTTTCCCTTATCCCCACTATCCCGCATGACACGCATTCCCGTAGGGCAGCTTGGCGCCCAGGACGGTATTGATCAGATTTTTCGCGCCTCTGGCAAGCAATTGCGTTCCAACCGGCAGGGCAATTTGTACTTGCAGGTCGATCTTTCCGATCGCACCGGCACCATTAACGCTCGCATGTGGAACGCCACCGAGGAGGTCGCCGCCAAGTTCGACAACGGCGACTTTGTCCGCGTGCAAGGCAGCACGCAGGTGTTTCAAGGCGCCTTGCAGATGATCGCCAAACGGATCGAGAAAGTTCCCGGTGGCGACGTCGACGAAACCGATTTTATCGTGCTCGGCGCAGCCGAGATCGACAAGCTGGCGATCCGACTGGGTGAAATCCTGCGCGAGATCACCCATCCCGCTTTGGCCAATCTGGCGGAATGCTACCTCAGTGACGAAGACTTCATGCAGAAGTTCACCGCCGCGCCGGCGGGCATCAAGCTGCACCATGCCTACAACGGCGGACTACTGGAACACGTGGTTAATCTGATGGAGGTCTGCCGCGCGGTGGCCCCGTTCTACCCCCAGGTCGACCTCGACCTGCTGCTGATGGGGGCGTTTCTGCACGACGCCGGCAAGGTCCATGAATTGTACTTCGACCGCGACTTCGGCTACACCGACGAAGGCCAGTTGATCGGCCATCATGTGATGGGCGTCGAGATGTTCGATCGCAAGCGAGCCGAAGCGGAGCAGCTTTCCGGCGAACCGCTCGACGAGGAAACCGCGCTGCGGGTGAAACACATGATCGTCAGCCACCACGGAACGCTCGAGCACGGCAGCCCAAAAGTGCCGATGACGCCCGAGGCGCTGGCCCTGCACCTGCTCGACACGCTCGACGCCAAGCTGCACGCCTTCGGCAGCCTGTTGCGAGAAGACCCCAACACAGACAGCGCCTGGACGCAGTTCCACCATAATTTGGGACGGAAGCTGTTTAAGGGAAGCAACTAGAGGGGCGGGTATGACATAATGAGTGCGTGCCATGCCCACGCGGATTTTACGGAGCATGGGCAGGGCGCCCTGGCGAATCTTTCGGCTTGCCGGTTCGCGTTTTGCGAACTACAATGGGTCCAATGCCGATAAGGATGAAGACCCATGCGAGCCATCTCAAAATCGAGGCTACGGCAGTTCTGGGAGCGGCCCGATTGCGGGGGCGCCGAGAAGCCGTTGCGAGCGTGGTACACGCACGTCAACAGTAAGTCGGTGGTCTGGCAAACATGGGCGGATGTGAGTTCGGACTTTGCGACAGCGAGTATCGTGGGCAACTGCATTGTGTTCAACATCGGCGGAAACAAGTATCGTCTCATCACTCGTGTGTTGTACGGAAGCCAAAAGGTTTTCATCCTCAAAGTGATGACACACAAGGAATACGACGACGATCAGTGGAAGGAGGAATGTGGCTGCTATGCTACTCCTCCGCGGAAGGTGATAAAGAAGCCTGTAAAGAAGTTGGCGAGACCAAAAAGAAAGCGCAAAGGCAAGTAAGCGATGGCGACCAAATCCAAGTTCGGATTAAAGCACAAGGATCGAGATTCGTATCTCGAACTCGTGCTGGATTTTCCGCTGGCATCGATCAAGTCGGAAGAGCATCTGTCGGCAGCTCAAGACTTCATGGACGAACTGCTCGCCAAAGGAAAGCTATGTCCTGGGGAGGAAATGTACCTCGACGCGCTGAGCGATCTGGTCGCTGCATACGAAGACGATCATCACGCCATCGAACCCGCGTCCAATGCGGACATGCTTCGTCATTTAATGGAAGCCAAGGGTGTCACGCAGGTCCAAGTGAGTCAGGGAGCAGGCATTTCCAAATCGACGATCTCAGAGGTTCTGTCTGGCAAACGACCATTTAGTCGGCAGATGATTCGCAAACTGGCAGATTATTTCAACGTAGACGCAAGCGTGCTTGCCGCCACCTTTTACGCCAGCCTGCGGTGATGTTTAGCCTTTATCAATAGTTCCCCACCCATATCCATACACGCCGCCATCGGTTTTCGCGGAATCCAACGACAATGAAACATAAATTATGAATGACAACAAACTTCCAGACGAACAACAACTCCAAGAATCCATCCTGCAGCACGTGGCCGCCGACAACTATCAGCCGGTCAAGCCGCGCGTGATCGCCAAGCAACTTGGCCACCACGACGACGAAGGCAAGGCCGCCGTCAAGAAGGCCGTCAAGCGGTTGGTGAAAGATGGCAAGCTCTCCTACGGGTCGAAGCACCTGGTTGCATTGCCCGGCAAGTCGGCCACGACCGCCAAGCCGCAGCATGATGAGATCACCGGCGTGTTTCGCCGGGCGGCGGCCGGCTTCGGCTTCGTGCGACCGGCGGGCGTCGCGCCAGGTTCCGATCGCAAGGAAGATATCTTCATCTCGCAGAAGGCCGCCGGCGACGCCTCCAGCGGCGACGTGGTGCTGGTTCGCATCTCGAAGCACCGCCAGGGGCGCCGCCCCAATCGCGAGGGGCATATCGTCCAGGTCATCGAGCGCGACACCAATCGCTTTGTCGGCACCTACTTCGAGTCGGGCGGACTGGGCTACGTGCAGATCGACGGCAAGCCGTTCAAGGACCCAATCCTGGTTGGCGACGCCGGCGCCAAGAACTGCCGCGCCGACGACAAAGTGGTGATCGAAATGGTTCGCTTCCCCTCGCACGTGCATCAGGGCGAAGGGGTGCTGGTGCAAGTGCTGGGACCGCGTGGCACGCCCGGCGTCGACACGCTGTCGATCATCCACGAGTTCGGTCTGCCGGGCGACTTTCCCGAGGATGTGTTGGAAGACTCGCGCGTCCGCGCCGACGAGTTCGACGAATCGATCCCAGCCGGTCGCCGCGACCTGACCGCCGCCACCATCATCACCATCGATCCGATCGACGCCCGCGACTTCGACGACGCCATCTCACTGGAAAAGCTCGACAACGGCCACTGGCTGTTGGGCGTGCATATCGCCGACGTCTCGCACTTCGTGCAACAAAAAACCCCGCTGGATCGCGAAGCGCACGACCGGGCCACCAGCGTCTATCTGCCCGACCGCGTGATACCGATGCTGCCAGAGATCATCTCGAATAATCTGGCCAGCCTGCAACCCGATCGCGTGCGGTATACCAAAAGCTGCTTCATGGAGTTCACGCCCGAGGGGGTTCGCACGCACACCGAAGCGTGCAATGCGGCGATCAAGAGCAAGCGGCGGTTCGCCTACGAGGAGGTGGACGAGTATCTGGCCGATCGCGACGCCTGGAGAGAAAAGCTCTCGCCCGAGGTCCACCGCTTGTTGGGCGACATGCATACGCTGGCGATGACCCTGCGCCGCCGCCGCGCCAAGCACGGTTCGCTGGAACTGAGCCTGCCGGAGGTGAAAATCGACCTGGACAACGACGGTCAGGTGGCCGGCGCGCACTTGGTGGAGAACACCGAGAGCCACCAGATCATCGAGGAATTCATGTTGGCGGCCAACATGGCAATCGCCGAGTTGCTCAAGGAGAACGAATGGCTGTTCCTTCGCCGTGTGCATGAGCCGCCCGATCCGCGAAAACTGAAGCAGCTCACTACCTTCGTCCGCGATCTGGGCGTTGATTGCGAAAGCCTGGAGAGCCGTTTCGAGATGCAGCGGGTGCTCGACCTGGTCAAGGGCCGGCCCGAGGAGCATGCGGTGAACTACGCCATGCTGCGGTCGATGCAGAAGGCGGTCTACAGCCCGGCCGAGGAAGGCCATTTCGCGCTGGCCAGCGATTGCTATTGCCACTTTACCTCGCCCATTCGCCGCTATCCCGACCTGACCGTGCATCGGCTGCTCGACTTGAAGTTCGCCCACGGCAAGCCGCGCAACGACTTTGGTGAATGGGCGATTCTGGGCGAGCATTGCTCCGAGCGGGAGCAGCGAGCCGAGAAGGCCGAGCGGGAATTGATCAAGGTCAAACTGCTCAGTCACATGAGCCAGCGGGTTGGCGAGGAAATCACCACCGTGGTGACCGGCGTCGAGGAGTTCGGCCTGTTCGTGCAAGGCATCGACCTGCCGGCCGAGGGGCTGATTCACATCAGCTCGCTGCAGGACGACTACTATCACTACGAACGCGCCAGCCACACGCTCACCGGCCGCCGCGCCGGCCACGAATTTCGGCTCGGCGATTTTCTCGTGGTGGCGATCGCCCGAGTGGACGTCGACCGGCGGGAACTCGATTTCCGCTACGTCCGCCGAGCAGATCGGCGGGCGCCGAACCCTGCGCCACATGCCGGGGGGAGCAAGCCAAAACGCTCGCGCCAGCCGGCGAAGAAAACGGCAGCCAAGAAGAAGCCGGCAAAGCGGAAGAGGCGACGGAAGTAGGGGCGGCATTTCAAACGTTTGCAGACAATCGTCGCATCGCCTACACTAATCACTCGCCAGGGTGGTCTGTTGCATTTTGGGGTTTGTCGCTCAAGGGCCACATGCGACCTGCTTGCATTGTTTGTGGATAATCACAAGTGGGCAATAGCGGCTTCCATGAGAACTACTGCACTCATCGCCATGACTTTTCTGGTACTCGGCTGTTCAGAACGGCAAGCTTCCGTCGCGCCGAAACCGGAAACGGTTGTCGGAGTTGACGTCAACTCGAAGGAGCCTCGATTTGTTTTCGTTGCACCCGATGG
>JBBDLY010000059.1:0-1475 GCA_040878585.1 Pirellulales bacterium | reverse complement strand
CGGTTGTGGTCGATGCCCAGCAGGTGCAGCATGGTGGCGTGCAGGTCGTGGACGCTAACCGGATCGACCGCGGCGTTGTAACCCAACTCGTCGGTCTCGCCGTGGGTCACGCCCCCTTGGATGCCGCCGCCGGCCATCCACATTGAAAAGCCTTTGATGTGGTGGTCGCGGCCGGCCGTTGCTCCTTTGCCTTGGAACATCGGCGTGCGACCGAACTCGCCGCCCCAGATGACTAAGGTGTCCTTGAGCATGTCGCGCTGCTTAAGGTCTTGGATCAAGGCGGCGGTGGGCTGGTCGGTGGCGCCGCAGCAGACCTTCATCCACTTGTCCAGGTCGCCGTGATGGTCCCAGCCGCGATGGTAGAGGTGAATGAATCGCACGCCTCGCTCGGCCAGGCGCCGGGCAAGCAAGCAATTCGACGCGAACGAACCGTCGCCCCCTTGGGTGCCGTACATATCGAGCACGTGTTGCGGCTCATCGCTAATGTCCATCAGACCCGGCACCGACGACTGCATGCGGAACGCCATTTCGTACTGGGCAATCCGAGTTTCGATCTCCGGATTGTCGACCTGCCGCTGCCGCAACCTATTGAGCCGATTGACCGCGTCGACCACGTCGCGCTGCCGCTTGTCGTTGATGCCCGCGGGGTTGCGGACGTAATGCACCGGATCGCCAGTCCCTTGGAACTCGACCCCTTGAAAGCGGCTCGGCAGGAAGCCGGCGGCCCATTGCCGCGAGGCGATCGGCTGCGGGTTGCGCCCCTTGACGCTGGTTAGCACGACGAAGCCGGGCAAATCAGCCGCTTCGCTTCCCAGCCCATAGGGGGCCCTGGCGCCGATCGAGGGCCGGCCGGAGATCGAGGTGCCGGTGTTCATCACCGTGTGGGCCGGATCGTGATTGATCTGCGTGGTGTGCAGCGAGCGGATGATGGCGATGTCGTCGGCTATCTTCTGCGTGTGCGGCAGGTAGTCGCTGATCTGCTGCTTTGACTCGCCGTAATAACCGAACTTAGACAGCGGCCCCAAGCAGCGCAGTTTCTGGCCTTGCAACTGGGCGATCGGCTGCCCGGTGGTGAACGACTCCGGCATCGGCTGCTCGTTCATCTCGGCTAGCTTCGGTTTGTAATCGAAGGTTTCCAAGTGGCTCGGTCCGCCGGCCATGCAGAGAAAGATCACCCGCTTGGCTTTGGGGGCAAAGTGCCGCGGCCAGACCGCGCCTTGGTATGCCGACTCCGTAGCGGCGGAGAGTATTTCGGGCCGCAATAGCGAGGCCAGCGCCAGACTGCCCAGGCCGACGCCCGAGCGGCGGAGAAAGGTGCGGCGGTTGAGTTCGTTGGCGAGGTGGTTTGTCATGGGTTTTGTTCCAATTTAAGCTCGAAGCGCAAGCGAGTGGGTCGGCGCTATCTACGGCTGTGCGAAATCGATCCGGTCGAAAACTACAAAAAGGCTGTTGAATGGAAATAGCCGCTCCGCGGC
>JBBDLY010000058.1:0-8176 GCA_040878585.1 Pirellulales bacterium | reverse complement strand
TGCCGGGTTCTCGGCCGCATTACCGGTAAATTTTGAAAAAACCTTTTCTTCGGCACAATCGTTAGCCGAAACATACACACAGACACAAAGCACGTCGGTGCCAGGTTGCGCGGGGGGAAAGAACCGCAACCGCCTGTCGTCTGGTGAGGCAACGCGTTTGCGCGTGCCATCCGGCGGCACTCTCCCTCCGCCTACGTCCTGCCGCGGCCGCGCTTTGCCTGTTGCTTGATTCACCGGTTGTGGCCGTCCGATGCTTTGGTTCGGCGGTAAGGCTCGGGCGCTCGACAGCGCCATCGAGTCCACTGAACAATAGGATCTATCCGAGGAGGGGAGAGATGCGCGTTACCGTCTTGTTATTGGCCGTCACGGCCATGGCTGTTCTGATGCCGTCGGGGGCTGCGGCGTCGGACCGAGAAATTGCCCAGGAGATCGCCCAGCAAATCTATGCTAGCGGTCAGCTCCGTGATTATAAGGTGATGGTCAAGTATGCCGACGGAACGGCCTACATTAAGGGCGAGGTGCAAACGCCAGGCCAGATGAACACCGCCGTTGAACTGGCCAAACGCAACCCGAACGTCAAGAACGTGGTGAACATGGTCACCATTGAGGGCGCAGCGGCGGAACATGCGGGCCACGGCTTGCGTCCGACCGCTCCCACCGCGCAGATGGCGGCCGCGCCGCAGTTTCGGCAGGTCAGCTACGATCAGCCGGCGCAGCAGTCCCAGGCGTCGACCCAGCAAGGATCGACCCTGCAGATGCGTCCGGTGGGCAATGCCGGTCGGAACCATCACCTGAACGTACCGAGTCCGCCGGGCATGCCCGCCGGGATGTCGGCGCCGCATCTGGACTATGCCGTTCAGCAAGCGTCGGCGGAAAATGCTCCGGCAACTCCGCAAGCGGTGACTCCGCAAGCGGCGACCATGCAGCAGACCGCTCCAATCGAACGGACGCAAGCCAGGCAGATGCCCCGGCATCCGGGACAGATGATGCCGGTCGGACGCCCGATTGGGCGGCAAGCGATGCCCGCTTCGCATAGCCAGCCTGGCATGTTTGGTGGGCCGGTTCCGTCGCACATGCCGGCGGCCGGGGGCGTGGCGCCGGTGCGGTACGATCAGCCGCACTTGCCGTCGCACGCTTGGCCGAGTTACGCGGCCTATCCGAACTACGCCGCGGTAACCTATCCCAAACAGTATTCGGCCGCCGCCTGGCCGTACATCGGCCCGTTCTATCCCTATCCGCAAGTCCCGCTGGGCTGGCGTAAGGTGACGCTGGAATGGGACGACGGCTGGTGGTTCCTGGACTTCAAGCAACGCCGCCACTAAACGGTTGCTAGCAACAGGCAATAAGAAGAACCCTCGGTCGGCCCCGCCGGCGCGAGGGTTCTTCATTCTTTGTACCTTTGCCAGTTTTACGATTCTCAAGGAGGCTTTGCCGGAAATATCTGCATAATCCGAAAAACCCGCAAGTTCGTCCCAGATTCACACGATAGATATTCCTGACAACGCTCCCGCGGTCCGGCAGCGCGAGTTGCATGGGACGTTAAGAGCAAGTACCAGCCACGCCAGACGTTTCGAGGATATCCACACATGTCGATTCACCGCCCCTCGGCTTGGAAGCGCGCCATCGCCGCCGGTCTGTTTCTGGTTTCGGCCGTTGCAACGACCGGCTGCATCACCACGATCGGCCCGAACATGGGGCCGTTTGCGATCCCGATTCCGATCAGCCCTTGGTTGCAGGAGAAACAGGAAGACGAGTTCTGGGAGCACGAACGTTATGGTCGGGCGCCCATTCTTCCGCCGCTGACCAGCGCCACCGCCGACGTCGGCATGGACCCGCCGCCAGACGATCAAGTGTTCCGCAAATTGCAGGACATTCTGGAGTCCGAGGGGAACTGGCCCTTCATGTATGAAGTGCAGATTAATGACGTGCGGATCGTCAAGGAAAAGATTGCCGACTACATCGATCCACCCCGGGTATTTCCACTGATCGGGGCGGCCCAGGTCCATCACGTCAACTACAAATGCACGGTCTATTACCAGTTGGTGAAACGCGTCGGTTGGCCGGTGCCGCATACGCTGGTCGATGACTCGGTCGAGGTGATCTACATAGACAAGACGCACTTCCACCGAGTGGGCAACGAGAACAGCCCGCCGCCGAACCCGTAAGCAGCGATAGCGGAAGCGACTCAAGTCTTAGTTGAATCCGCTGGCAACGACATTTGATGTGTCCCGAAGCCGTCCTGCTGTCACGTCTTAGTAGTTCGATTGCAACACGCAATCCAGACAGATTCAGCTCCATGCTAGCAAGGATACGCCTTGTGGTGATTCGCGACAAGTGCGTAGGATACTCCGACCAAAGATTCAGCGCCGCCGCAGGCGACTGCAGCAATCACCAATAACAAATGCTCGATCGCGTCCCATGAACGTCATCGCACGCAGGCTGTTCCTAACAGCGGCGATCCTCGGATCGCTGCTGTCGGCGTTTGCGCCGCCGGCGGTCGGGGATGCCGGGGACGATCAGTTTACGGTGGCGGCCAATCACTATCGGCTGCATCGCTGGAAGCTGGCCGCGGCGGAGTTTCAACAGATGGTCGCCGACCATCCGGCCCATCGCCGCACTGCCGACGCCGTCTATTTCCTGGGCGAGTCGTTGATGCAACTTGGCGACTACGGCCAGGCTCGCGTCCAATTCGATCGCCTGCTTAGCGACGCCCCGGATCATCGTTTTCGCAAGCAGGCGATGTTTCGTCGTGGCGAAGCGGCGCACTTTGCCGACGTCGACCGGCTCGCCCGCGAGCATCTCGCCCAGTTCGTCGATCAGTACGGCCTCGATCCGCTGGCCGCTTACGCCGGTCCGTATCTGGCCAGCCGGCAATGGTCGGCCGGAGAGTATCACGACGCGCTCGATACCTACGACGACTCGCTTCGCCGCTTCCCCGAAGGCCCGCTGGCGGCGAACGCGCAATTCGGTCGCGCGCAGGCGCTACAAAAACTGGGACGACGCGCCGAGAGTGTGACCGCTTTTGAGGCCGTCGCCGCACAGCAGGACCATCCGTTTGCCACGCAGGCGAGGTTCCAGCTCGGCTTGATAGAGTATACTGACGGCGATTTCGCCGCTTCGGAGCGGACGTTGCTTGCAGTGGAAGAAGCCTTGAATCGCTCCGATGCACCCGATGCAGCGCTCGCGGCGACGGTTCGCTACTGGCTGGGTTTGTCTCTCAAAGGGCAGGAGAAGTGGACCTCCGCGGCCGAGGCATTGAAGTCGGCGGCGCCATTGTTGGACGACGGAAAACGAATCGCCGCGGGTTATCACGCCGGCGACGCTTTGTTCCGAGCCGGCCTGAACGAGCAGGCCGAGGCGCAGTTCGCCGCCATCGCCGACGACGCCGACGACGGCGAGTGGGCCGACGACGTGGCATTGGCACGCTTGCAGTTGGCTATCGATCGGGACGACCGCGCGGCGGTCGAGCGGTTCACGGCGATGTTCGAGCAGAAGTTCACGGAAAGCCCGCACCAGATCGACGCCATGCGACGGGCCGGCGGCTACTTCCTCAACCGGGGTGAAGTGGAGCAGGCCATCAAGCGGCTCGAACGGATCGCCGGCGGTTCCGCGCAGGTAGTCGCGTCAAACCAAAACATGCTTCGCGGCAAGACGGCCATCGAAGATACGTTTACCTTGGCGATCGCCTTGCAGCGCAACGGCCAACTCGACGAGGCCCTGCGGCGATTCGCCGAAGTCGCCGACAGCAATGAACCGGCGATGCAGTGCGAGGCGCTCTTGGCGCAGGCGACGATTCTTATCGAACAAGACAAACATGCCGAGGCCGTGGGGCCGTTGGAACGCTATCTGGAGGTCGCTCCACCGAAGCAACTGCGGAACGAAGCGGTCGAGCAACTGATGATCTGCCTGGCGCAGTCGCACCAACTCGACAAGGCCCGCGCGCACTACGAACGCCTCAAAGGGCAAGGGCAGGGGATCAGCCCGGCGGTCTCGCTGTCGCTGGCCGAAGCGGCCATGGCCGCCGGCGACCGCGGTTGGGCCGCGACGTTGTATCAGGCGATCGGCAGCGACGGTGACGCGGTCGAATCCGAGCAGTCGCCCCATGAGTTGGGCGCGACGCCGCAGACCGAAGGAGCCTCCTCCGCGGTCGCCATGGAAAGTAAGCTGGCGCCGCCCACCGACGAACAACAGCAGAAGTCGTTGGCGGGGCTGGCCTGGAGCCAGTATCTCGACAACGCGCATGAACAGTCTGCCGCCACGTTCGAGCAGTTGCTGAAACAGTATCCCGACAGCCCGTTAGCCGCCGAGGCCGCCTACACGCGGGGGCAGGCGCTGGCGAAGATCGGCAAGCTCGAACCGGCGTTGGAGATGTACTTATTGGTGGTCGAGCAGCATCGCGACAGCCCCCAGTATGAAAGCGCCCTGCTACAAGCCGGCAGCGCCTACGACGTTTTGCAACATAACGAGGAGGCGCTGACCGTCCTTGATCGATTGCTGAGCGAGCGGCCCGCGTCGGAATTGGTCGACGATGCGCTCTACCAATCGGCCTGGGTAGCGCGCCAATTGAAGCGGGACGACGCCCTCGCGCGGTTCGCCCGCTTGCATCGCGAGCATCGCGATAGCAAGTACTGGGCGGACGCCACGTATCGTCTGGCCGTGGACGCCCTGTCGCAAGAGCGGCATGACCAAGCCGACCGTTTCTCCTCTGAACTGATCGACAGCGAGCCGCCGGCGGAGATATTGGAACATACTCTTTACTTGCGGGGCCAGATCGCGGCCGCCGCGGGCGAGTGGGCAGCCGTGGCCCCCCCCCTGTCGCATCTGCTGGAGCAATTTCCAGACAGTCGCCTGCGGTTGGCAAGCGAATACTGGCTGGCGGAGTCGACCTATCAGCAAGAGCAATTCGAGGACGCCGCGGCCCGGTTTGACCGACTCGCCGGCGAGATCGAAGCGGTCGACGGAAGCTGGCCCGCGATGGTTCCGCTGCGGCGCGCCCAACTGCGGGCGCGCAACAAGAACTGGGCCGAGGCCAGGCAGATCGCCGAGCAGATACCGCGGCAGTATCCACAGTTCGAGCAGATGTACGAAGTCTCGTATCTGTTGGGGCGCTGTCGTTTCGCTGCCGCCGAGTTTGCTGAGGCCCGCGTCCAGTTCAACGAAACGATTCAACGCGCCGCCGGCCGTAAATTAGAAACCGCCGCCATGGCGCAGTGGATGATCGGCGAGTCGTACTTTCATCAGAAGGAGTACGAAACGGCCATTCGCGAGTATTTCCGCGTCGAGGCGTTGTACGATTGGCCGCAGTGGCAAGCGGGCGCATTGCTTCAGGCCGGCAAGTGTTACGAGCATCTGGGCGAATGGACCGAGGCGGTCGCGCTGTATGACCGGATCGTGGACCAATATCCGGACACGATGTTCACCGAGGAAGCGGCCCGGCGGCGGGTCGTTGCCACTCAGCGCAGCGCCACCACCAGACAGTAGCCGCCAACAGGCGACACAGCGAAACAGCCCCCCCGAGGAAAAAACATGAGAGCCGCAACGAACAATGCCCTGCGTTCCATTGTGCTGTCGGTCGGTTGCGCCTTGGCGTTGGTCATGATCGCCAACCGCCTGGCGGCGCAACCCGTTCAGCCGGATCAGGGCGCCGTTTCCGCCGAAAGGGAAGCCGAAGGCGAAGCCGCCATCGCGCCGCGCAGCAATCTGTTCGACATTATCCGCAGTGGCGGCCCATTGATGCTGCCGATCGTCGCCTGTTCCATCTTGTTGTTGCTATTTGCCTTTGAACGAGCCATCAGCTTGCGGCGGGGCCGCGTGATTCCCAGGCATTTTGTCAAACGATTTCTAGAGGAACTCCGCGCCGGCCAACTCGACAAGGAGAAGGCGCTGGAACTGTGCGAGGAGAACGACAGTCCCGTCGCGCGGGTATTTGCCGGCGCGGTCGCCAAGTGGGGGCGACCTTCCGTCGAAGTCGAACAAGCAATCATCGATTCGGGCGAACGCGTCACCAACGGGCTGCGCAAGTACCTGCGGCTGTTCAACGGCATCTCGACGATCAGTCCCTTGCTGGGGTTGCTTGGCACGGTGGTCGGCATGATCCGCGCCTTCAACGACATCGCCACCGCCGACGCGCTGGGCCGGGCGGAGTTGTTGGCCGGAGGCATCGGCCAGGCGTTGCTGACGACCGCCGCAGGTCTGACGGTGGCGATTCCGGCGTTAATCATCTACTTGTTCTTCCTCAGTCGCGTCGACAAGCTGGTGATCGAGATCGACGCGTTGGGACAGAACATCGTCAACGAAATCGCCGCCGACGGCACGCCGGCGAACACCAAGAAGAAGTCGACCCGGCGAAGAACGGCCGCTTAACAAATTCTAAGCACTTACATTGAAATCCTAATCTCGAAATCCTAAATCCTAAACAAATTCGAATGACGGAAATAAGAATGTTCGAAACAGGCAGATCGAATGGGTTTTGGTCATTCGAACCTTAAGCCATTTGAACATTGTTTAGGATTTAGGATTTAGGATTTCGTACCGCAGGACGCTCTTATGCCTCTAAAAACCCACTTAGACGAGCAGCCGACGCTGAATCTCACGCCGATGATCGATATCGTGTTCCTACTGATCATTTTCTTCATGGTCGGCACCAAATTCACGGAGATGGAACGCAAGATCAAGCTGGAGATTCCTACAGTCAGCGAAAGCGGTACACTTTCCGCCGAACCGGAGCGGCGCGTCGTCAATGTTTACCGAGACCGCACGATCACACTCGATCGCCAACCCGTTTCTCTGGAAGAACTAACGGCGCAGCTCTCCAACGCCCGAAGCCAATATAAGGACTTGGGCGTGTTGATCCGCGGCGACGCGGACGGCACCTTCCAGACGGTCGCCGACGTGCTGGCCGCATGCAAGCAAGCAGGCATCTCGCGGTTGGGAATTTCCGTGAAGCTTGCCAGTCAACAAAATTCAGGCTCCGCGGCACGGCATTAGCGACATTAGAAAATCCCTACGGAATGGATTCCTCGGCGATTAGTCGCGGCGCGCATGAACTTCTTCACTTTACCCGGCTGGCTTACGCAGTCCGAGGGGACGCAGCTATTGAGCGTCGCCCTGTGGGGCTTGCTCGCGGTTGCGCTGTTGGTGGTTCTCATCGTGCTGGCGGTCACCCGCTGGGGACGCTCGCAACCGATGCGGATCTGCATCGTCCTCTCCCTGCTGGTGCATGTGCTGCTGGCCGGCTATGCATCGACCGTGCAGATTTTTCAAGAGCAGGGGCGAGGCTGGGATACCGAGTCGTTTGAGATCACCCTCGTTGATAGCGACGACGTCTACCGTCGCGAACAGGTTCCTGTCGACGAACAGCGTCCCTGGGAGCAGCTCGCCAGCGGCGAGTTCACCCAGCCAGAAGTGGCCGAACCGCAGCGGTTGGCAGCCACCGCCGAAATGCTGATCGCGCGCGTCGCACCGTCGGAAGTGCCCAGCCTGATCGAACCTGCCGCCGTGCCGTTGCCGGGCCGCGCGCCAGAGTTGACCTTGCCAGAAGCCGTACCGTTGGAAACTCCGCAAATTCGCCGTGGCGCCTCGCTCGAGGCGCCCCAGCAGATCGAAGCGCCCCTGCCGGAGAAGGCGGTGGAAGCGCCCACCGTCGGTCCCGCGGGCAACGAGCCGGCGCGGACTCCGCTGGACGATCATGTGGCGCCGGCGCCACAGTTCGACGGCCCTGCCCGCCTGCTGCATGCCGTCCCGCTGGCGTCGACGCCGTCACTCGATCTGCCGCGGATGAGCCTGCCGGACGCCCAGTTGGATCAACCTTCCGCGGCGGTCGCCCGACCGCTGACGGCCGCTCCGGCGCAAGCGCTTGCCGAGCAGACCAGCGCCACGGCCGCTGGCGAGACGATCTCCGCATCCAACGGCGGGGCCGACGACGGTGGCGAGCGCAACAGCGCGACTGCCGATCCGCTGGTTGCCATCCGCCGCGCCGAAGTCGGTGGCGGCAGCCTGCCCAAGGTCGATCACGAATTACCGAGCATCTACAAACTGCGGGTGGCGCCCGACCGAGAGGAAGCCGCGGTGGAGCATGGCGGTTCACGCGAAACGGAAGCCGCCGTCGAGGCGGGTCTCGCCTGGCTGGCCCGCAACCAGAGCCAAGACGGACGCTGGGACGTCAGCCGCTTGGAAG
>JBBDLY010000057.1:1746-8182 GCA_040878585.1 Pirellulales bacterium | reverse complement strand
GACCCTGATTGATCCGATCGCCTGACGTGCGGTATTGCGCCGAGTTCCATACGCCGCGCGGCTCGAACATGGTGGCCAGTCCCTCGGCCAGCCATCGCGGCGTATTGCCGAAGCGGGCGTGGATGCCGGTGTTGAACGCCGATTGATGCGTGACCTCGTGTATGATCGTATCGGCGTTTTGCGTCCAATCGCGACTGCCGCCGGCGGTGTCGTAGAGTGTCACGCGGTTGCTCGTCGGAGAGTAATACCCCAGCGTGTTGGGTGTGATCCGCGCGCCCTCGCGCAGCGCGTAGGCGCGGAACTGCGCTTCGTCCTTCCACACGATCGCCACCATTGGAAACTCCGGCTCGTGCAACTGAAATCCGCGAACGGCGAAATAATGGCGGAAGGATCGATACAAGTCCTCGAACCGCTCAGCCCACAGGTCGCGGGTGCCGCGGGGATGGACGACCAGGTAGTGGCCGGTACCACTCACCTCGAACTCGTTGCCAAACTCGGCCGCCAGCCGGCTGCGCAGTTCGCCCGCCGTGTAAGGGCGAAATCGCGGGGCCGTTTGCCGCACGTTGCGGGCGACGGCGGTCGGGAACTCGCGAACCTGCCCGTCGCGGAGCAGCAACTGGGTGCGGTCGGACGACATGTAGATCGGCTTGCCTTCCAGCCGATTGCCGTCGACGTCGGCCTGCATCATCCACTCGACCGCCACGGCCTCAGTGGCGACGAGCAGTATCATGAGCAGCAGAACCGCTCCCATCAGTCCAGACGGCGGCCGGCGGCTGTGCATCAGCAGGTTCCTCATAATGTAAACGAACGATCCAGTCAGCGGCGGTAATCGCGCCACTGAAAGTCTATGCCAAGAAATCGGGCGGCGTCGTCCAGTCGCTCCATGAGAGAGGGCGGAATCGCCGCCGCGGGCCGGCGTCTATTGCCGATACGTGCAAATATCCGCTGGAATTGTCGTGTGATGCGAGTTTCCACCCAGGTCGAATCTCCTCGCCTGGGCGGAAAAGTGTTAGAATGGAAGTGCTTCCTTAACCCACCAGAAGGGGACACCCCGCAATGGATAGAAACCTCCATACGGCAACCTGGCCGATCTTTGTGCTGTTGTTGTTCGCCCACGGGGCGACGGCCGCCGCAGAGGATCAGACCGAAGCCGATCGGAAAGCCGAAGTCCGGCAGCTCGTGCTGCAACTCAACTCCAACCTGCTTGCCGAGCGCGACGGCGCGGAACAGCAGTTAATCGAGCTGGGGGCGGACGCCCTGCCGCACCTGCCCGAGATTCGGACAACGATGCCGGCCGAGTTGCAGCAGCGACTCCGCCGCGTCCGCGGCACCCTGGAGGAGCAAGCAGCGCAACGGGCCACGCAGGGCAGCCGCGTGACACTGCAAGGCGAGTTGACGCTCTCCGAGGCACTGGCGAAATTGACCAACCAGTCGGGCAATCGGATCGTCGACTACCGCAACGTACTGCGACAGGAAGCTACGGATCCGAAACTTACGCTCGACCTGCAAGATGTCCCGTTCTGGCAAGCCCTGGACGTGATACTCGACGAGGCGGACTTGGCGCTCTTTCCCCGCGCCGAACTCGACGAAGCCGGCATTGCCATTGCCGAGCCGATGCATGCAGGCGCCGCCACGAAATGGATCGCCTACGACGGACCGTTTCGTATGGCGCTCATCCGGCTGGCGTCGCTTCGCGATCTGACCGACTCCGCCTCGAATCGCATGCAGGCGACCGTACAGATTATCTGCGAGCCGCGATTGCAGCCGATCATGATGACGCTGCCGATGGATTCGATCTCGGCGGAAACGGCCGACGGCGAACGGCTGGCGGCGGCACTGGGCGGGGTGCGGCCGATCACGATCGTCACGCGGGAGGTAACCATCTACATCCCGCTCGAACTGCCGCCCCGCAGCGCCGAGACCCTGGCAACGTTCAGCGGCAAATTCACGGCCCTGGTGCCGGGCAAGCTCGAGGAGTTTCGCTTTAGTGATTTGCCGAACGACAAAGCCTTGGAGCAGCGCAAGGCGGGGGCCATCGTGGCGCTCGACCAGGTTCGCAGAAACAACGACGTCTGGGAAGTGCGGATTCGCGTGCGGTTCGACGACGCTTCGGGCGCGTTGGACTCGCACTTGTTGGGCTGGGTATTGGAGAACCCGGCCTTCCTGGAAGACGCAGCCGGCGAGCGACTGCCGCACGGTGCATTGGAAAAAACCCGCGAAGTCGCCGACGAGTTCGGAGTGGCGTACCTGTTTTTCCCCGAGAAGGAAATCGGCGACTACACCTTCGTTTATGAAACCCCGGCGGCTTTGATCAACCGCGACGTCACGTTTTCGTTTGAGGACGTGCCGTTGCCGTAGAGGCGTGAGGCTGTAGGGGTGAGGCTTGAGGCGTGAGGCTGGAGGGGTTTGAAAAATCGGCATCAAACATCAGCCGCAGGGCGCTAGCCCCCGGTTGGCGCCGAAGAACCGGCCGCTAGCGCGGTGCGGCTGATGTTGTGGTGGCGACCCCTCCTGCGTCAATTCAATTTTGTCACAGCCCGCTGAGGCTGGACGGGCGACGTGTACAGTTCATTGCGCAAAACGAATCAACACTGAAAGAGAACATGAACCGACGCCTGCTTATCTTTGCCGCGGCATTTCAATTTGTTCTCGCGTCGGTCGCGGTCTCCGCCGCGGAGATTGCGGCGACCGTCGGAGCCGCGCCGATCTACGTCGAGGAGGTCGAGGCCGAGTTGGCCCGCACGCTCCAATCGCCGGAAGCCGCCGCCGAAGCGGGGCCGGCGTTAAAGGCGGCCATGTTGCGGCAGTTGGTCGACCAGCAGCTCGTGCTGGCCTACCTGGTGCAATCGAAGCAGGCGGTCTCCGACCAGATCGTCGAGCGGGCGGTCGACGACCTCAAGCAACGACTGGCCGCCAAGAAAATCCCGTTTGAAGAATATCTGGCCGATCTTGGCATGCCCGAGGACGCCCTGCGGCGGCATCTCAAATGGCGATATAGCTGGCGACTGTATGTGCAGCGCCGCGTGGACGACGCCGCGCTGCAAAAATACTTTGAGACGAACCGCCACGACTTCGACGGCCGCGAAGTCCGCTACGCGCAAATTCTGTTGCGGCCGGCCGGTGCGAACGACCAAGCGGCGGTATCGGAAACGGTCGCCGAGGCGAAGCGACTCGCCGCGCGGATCACCGCCGGCGAACTGAGCTTTGCCGAGGCGGCCAAGCAGTTCTCGCAAAGTCCCACGGCCCAGCAGGGAGGCGATCAAGGCTTCATCTCCCGGCGTGGCGAGACGATCGAGGCGATCGCCGCGGCGGTGTTCGCGCTCGACCCGCCCGCGGTCAGCGAGCCGATCGTCACGCCCTTCGGCGTCCACTTACTGCAAGCGACCGAGGTCAAACCGGGCGGCAACCAACTGGACGACGTCCGCGAGCAAGTGCAGCGCGAGTTGATCCAAGTGGGCTTCGGCAAGCTGGTCGAATACCAGAAGTCACGCGTGCCTGTGAAGTATACCGGCGCCATGCCGTATCTCGATGCGGATGGCAAGCTGGTCGAATAACGGTGCATCAACGCCAAGGGCAGTAAATGTTTCGATTGACCGGAATATCGATATTCTTAGCGTTTTTTGCATCTTGTACTGCCAGTGACGTTGGCGACAGGTGGCCCGATAATACGTCGCTCAAGGTGGCTTTAACCAGCACCGACGTCATGGAACGGTACGCGGCGTTGCAAGAGTACTTTGAAGCGCATGATAAGGGCGAAACGGATCCTGATGATTTACGTCGACTGCACGAATGGATTAAGGCACATAGCTTTCCCAACGAGATCGAGAATTCCAGTCCCGAATTTGCCGCCCTGTGGATTATTGGGCATTGCAAATACACAGATGCCGTACCGATTTTGGCCGAAAATGTGATGGTCTATGAACCTGTCTATGTGAGCAATAGTGAAACCAGCGAATTCGATCGGTTCCCGTTCGCTCGGGCGCTTTCACAAATGGGCAACGATGCGGTACCGCCGCTTAGGAAGCTCATTGCCAAATATCCCTTGGACAGCGTTCAACTACGAATTGCTTGCTCCACGCTCCAATTGGCCGTTGGATGCGAGAACGCACGACTAATTATTGCAGACGACTTGGCTGCCTTCGACCAAGCGCGTAGAGAGCGCGTTACGGAACTGCTCAAAAAACATCCAAGGGAAAGTGAAGGGCACCGAAGGCAAAAGCTGCGAGCAGGTATCGATGATATTTGCATGTAGCGGTGATTATGCAAAAACGCGACCGCGTTGTGGAATCGTTTAAGCCCGTCGCCGTTCGGGCCGCCTTCGGGGTGACTTAGCCCGATCGCCGTCTCGCGCGGCCGCCACCTCAACCGTCTAGCGAGTCGCCGTGAAGCTGCTATTCTACAGGGTGCATCGTGCGAGACAATCTTTCTTTTGGGACGGGTAATATGAGTTTGTTGGCGGAGATCAAGCAGCGATTTGCGGCGGTTATTGAACCGCTGGTCGACGACGCAGTGCCGCTTCTGGAGATGATTCGCCCCAGCGGCGATCCCAAGTTCGGCGACTATCAAGCCAATCTGGCGATGCCGCTGAAGGCCGTCCTCGGCAAGAACCCCCGCGAGATCGCCGCCGACATCGTCGCCCAACTGGCAATCGACGACCTGTGCGAACCGCCGGAAGTCGCCGGGCCGGGCTTTATCAATCTGCGGATCAAGGACTCGGTACTCGTGGCCCGTCTGGAGGCCGCCCGCCGCGATCAGCGGCTGGCGATCCCGCGGGTCGAGGCGCCGCGAACCTTCGTGGTCGACTACTCCGCTCCCAATGTTGCCAAACCGATGCACGTCGGCCATATTCGCTCGACCGTAATCGGCGATGCGCTGGTCCGCACGCTGCGGTTTCTCGGCCACTCGGTGCAGGGGGACAATCACATTGGCGACTGGGGCACCCAGTTCGGCATGATCCTCTACGGCTACAAGCATTTCCTCGACCAACCGGCGTTTGCGGCCAGTCCGGTCGCCGAGTTGGCGCGGCTGTATCGCGTGGTCAGCGGCATGGTGTCGCACGTCAAACTCAAGCAAACGTTGCCGCAACTGCGGGAGAAGGTGCAGCGGCAGGAAGTTTTGGTAAGCGACCTGCCAGCCGACCCGCCGCCGAACGACAAGAAGGCGGCCAAAGCGTTAGCCAAAGCGCAACGACAGCTTCAGGAGCTTGAGAAGGAACTGCGTGAGGCGGAACAGGCGATCGAGGGGGCCGAAAGTGACAGGGAGTTCGCCGCCCGGCTGGCGGCGCATGCCGACGTCGCCCGGGCCGTGCTGGCCGAGACCTCCATGCTGCACGCCGGGGATCAAGTGAATTTGTCGCTCTGGAAGCAGTTTCTGCCGGCCTGCCTGGAAGACATCGACCGGGTGTATCGCCGCATCGGCGTCACGTTCGATCACACACTCGGCGAGAGCTTTTATCACGACCGGCTGGCTGGCGTGGTGGACGATCTGCTCGCCAAGGGCATTGCTCAGGAAAGCGACGGCGCGGTTTGCGTGTTCTTCGACGACGGCGACGTGCCGATGATTGTCCGCAAGCAGGACGGCGCGTACCTGTACGCGACCACCGACTTGGCGACGATCCAGTACCGCATGGAAACGTGGCGGCCGGCGGCGATCCTGTACGTGGTCGATCACCGTCAAAGCCTGCACTTTACCCATCTATTCGAGACGGCCCGCCGCTGGGGCTACGACGATGTCGAATTGCAACATGTAAAGTTTGGCACCGTGCTGGGCGAAGACGGCCGCCCCTTCAAGACGCGCAGCGGCGACACGGTGGGACTTGAGGGACTGCTCGACGAGGCGATCGACAAGGCGCTGGCGGTGGTCAGCGCCAATGACGAGGCCAAGCCGACCGGCCCGGAACTGTCGATCGACGAGCGGCGGCAGATCGCCGACGTGGTCGGCATCGCCGCCCTGAAGTATGCCGATCTCTCGCACAATCGCGAAAGCGATTATGTATTTAGCTTCGAGAAGATGGTTGCCATGCAGGGCAACACGGCGACCTACATGCAGTATGCCTATGCCCGCGTGCGCGCGATCTTTCGCAAGGGAGACGTCGACGTCGAGCAACTGCGCGGCGGCGACGCCGCCGTCGCCCTCGGCGCGGCGGCCGAGCGGGCGTTGGCGCTGCGGTTGCTGCAATTCGGCGAGGCGCTCGATTCGGTCGCGGCCGACTATCGCCCGAATCACCTTACCAACTACCTGTTCGAGCTGGCCGAGGCGTTTTCGACCTTTTACAACGAGTGCCCTGTGCTGAAGGCCGAGTCGCCCGCGCAGCGAGAGAGCCGTCTACTGTTGGCCGATCTGACGGGACGCACCATCCAGCAAGGCTTGCAGTTGCTCGGCATCGAAGTGGTCGAGCAGATGTAGCCCTGCTGGTCGCCTTGCGGCGGCGGATGCA
>JBBDLY010000057.1:0-1646 GCA_040878585.1 Pirellulales bacterium | reverse complement strand
GCGGTTGCCGACGAGTGGCCTCAATGGCGCGGACCGAATCGCGACGGGGTGTGGAGCGAGCGCGGCGTCTATGAGAAGTTCCCCGCTGAGCAACTCGCCCGCCGCTGGAGCGTGCCGATCGGCAGCGGATACAGCGGCCCCACGGTCGCCGAGGGGTGCGTGCTGGTGACCGATCGCGTGGCCGAACCCAAGCAAATCGAGCGGATCCATTGCTTCGACTGGAAGACGGGCGAGAAAAAGTGGACGCATACCTACGACTGCCCGTATGTCGACGTCGGCTATACGGCCGGGCCGCGGGCCAGCGTGTCGATCAGCGACGGCCGCGCCTACGCCCTCGGCGCAATGGGCCACCTGCATTGCCTGGACGTCGACAGCGGCGAAGTAATCTGGAAGCACGACTGCAACGTCGCGTATCGCATCCAGATGCCGATCTGGGGCATCGCCGCCTCGCCGCTGATCTACGAGGAGCTTTGCATCGTGCAGATTGGCGGTGACGGGGCGTGCGTGGTGGCGTTCGACAAGCAGACCGGCAAGGAGGTGTGGAAGTCGCTCGACGACCGGGCGTCTTACTCGGCACCAATTATTATCCAGCAAGCCGGCGAGGACGTGCTGATGGTGTGGACGGGCGAGCATCTTGCCGGACTCGAACCGGCGACCGGCAAGGTCCATTGGAAGCTGCCGACACCGCCGGCAAAGATGATTATTAACATCGCCACGCCGGTCCTCAATGCAAAGCGCGATCGGGTGTTTCTGACCAGCTTCTACGACGGCTCGCGAATGATAAAACTCGACCAAGACAAACTCGCGGCCGAAAAGGTGTGGGAAAAAGCGGGCCGCAGCGAGCGGGATACGGAAGCCTTGCACTCGATCATCGCCACGCCGGTGTTCGACGGAGAGTACATCTATGGGGTCGACGCCTACGGTCAACTCCGCTGCTTAAAAGCCGAGAATGGCGAACGCGTGTGGGAGGACTTGACCGCCACGCCGCCCAACCGCTGGAGCAACATCCATACGGTCCGCAACGGCGACAAATACTGGATGTTCAACGAGCGGGGCGAGTTGATTATCTGCAAGCTCTCGCCCGAAGGATTTAATGAAATCAGCCGCGCCAAACTGATCGACCCCACTACCGAACAACTCCGCCGCCGCGACGGAGTCTGCTGGTCCCACCCTGCGTATGCCCACGGGCATGTGTTCGCGCGGAGTGATAAAGAACTGGTCTGTGCGAGTCTGTTGAAAGAGTAGCCGCAGTAGCCCGGTCCCCTGGGCCGGGCGAGAAGCATGGGCCCCAGGTCCGTGCGATGAAAGGAGAATCGTAAATGTCGCGCGTCGCCCAAGTGGTTCTTGGTTCATTGATCTGGTCTTACGGCATAGCGTGCTTGGCACAGCGGCCGGGAGACAATGTCGAGTCTGTAGATACAAGTTCCCTAGATGATAGCAAGCTCGACATAGTCGTGATTTGTGTTGACGATAACAACACGCAAGTACGCAAGTTTGAGTTCGAAATGCATGACGGGAAGTTCGGATCGTTCGTGTCAGAAGGCAACAAGACACGGGACATCGTCGAACCACAAAAGATGGATCAAACCGTTGCCCAGGCTGTTCAAGAGGCAACACACCGTGAGTTGGAACTATTCTCTTTTTCA
>JBBDLY010000056.1:0-1489 GCA_040878585.1 Pirellulales bacterium | reverse complement strand
GCCAGAAACTTCACGCAGATCGGCGTGGGAACCTCGATCTCGCTCTCCGCGTAGTCCAGTTCGCCCGTTTCCTGGTTGATGCGAAACACCGCCACGCTGTTGGAGTTCTGCCCGGCCGCCAACAGATACGTGCCGGTCGGGTCGATGCCGAAGTTGCGCGGCGTGTTGCCGCGAATCGGTTCGTGTTCCACGAATTTTAGCCGACCTGTCTCCGCGTCGCGAGAAAAGACCGCGATCGTGTCGTGGCCGCGATTCGAGCCGTACACGAACTTGCCCGACGGATGGACTTGCACCTCGGCCGTTGTGTTGTGCTCCGCGAAGTCGTCGGGCAACGTGCGGATCGTCTGCCCCGCCGTTAATTTGCCATTGTCCGCATCGTAGTCGAAGGCGGTGATGGTCGACAGCAACTCGTTGATCACAAACGCCTGCTTGCCGTCGGGATGAAAGGCAAAGTGCCGCGGACCCGACCCCGGCGCGAGTTTGATGGACCCGTGCGCTGTAAGGCTCGCCTCGGCCGGTTCGAGCTTGTAGACGAACACGTCGTCGGTACCTAAATCGGCCGCGAAGGCGAAGGCGTTGTCCGGCGAGACGTTGATCGAGTGGGCGTGCGGCCGCTGTTGACGCTGCTCGTTGACGCTCGATCCCTCGTGCCGAATGACCAACGCTGGCTCACCGAGCGAGCCGTCGGGCTTGATCGGCAACGCTGCGACCGAGCCGTCGCTGTAATTGGCGACCAATACGCAACGGCCCGAGTGATCGACCACCAGGTGACACGGGCCGGCGCCGCCGCTGGATTGCTCGTTCAGTCGCTGCAACCCGCCGTCCTCCCCGATCGCGTACGCCTGTACCGCTCCATATTGCTTGCCCGAGGCGTCGACCGCGCGGGAAACGCAATATAGGAACTTGCCGTCGGGCGCGATCGCCAAGAATCCGGGACTTTGCGATTCGGCGGCCAGGGTCGGCGCCGAAAGCCGCCCGGTCTCCAGATCAAGCGTGGAACTATAGATGCCTCGAGCATCGCCGCCGCCCGTGCCGAAGTACACGATTTGTTCGGCGGCCAAGCCGAGCGGCGATGTGACGGAGATCAAAAGCAGGGCAAGTGTTAAGTGTAGTCTCATGACGGTAGTTCCTCCTGGCAAATGCGAAAGGCTTCTTCGAGCGTGTCGACGATCGGGATGACCAGATGTATTTTAACCAATTCCAGCGCGCCGGCGACTAGCGGTTGTGGACGCAACAGCACCATCGGCCGGCCCTGCTGTTTGAGCGTTCGAGCGGCATTGACCAGCATGCCCATGCCCATCGAGGCCATGAAGTCGACCTGGGAAAGGTCGACTATCGCGGGATTACCGCGACCGGCGACGGCGGCTTGAAACTCGCCGCTGATTGCATCCACGCCCGCCATGTCGAGCTTGCCGATCAAAGCGACGTGGGTAAAGTTGTCGCCGGCTTCTAGAAGCTGCAACTCCATCGCGGCCATTCCCTTTCGGTA
>JBBDLY010000055.1:0-1492 GCA_040878585.1 Pirellulales bacterium | reverse complement strand
ACTCCCTGGATGCCCAGGCTGTGCGAATTGACGTCGATGATGGTCGGCCGCCCGCCGTCCTGCTGGGTGCCGGCAGTCGCTGGCGTCGTGGGCAGCGCAGGCGGCGTCCACACGCCGGGGGCGTCGTCGGGGATCGCGTCGCGGGGTTCCGCGGCGGTGGCCGGCGAGGCTTCTTGCAGACGCACCCGCGCGAATAGCGCCGCGCCGCGGGCAACGTCTTCGTCGCAGGTGGCGCTGAGTGTCGGCTCTTGCCCTGAAAGTTCGCGCAGGCAGCGAGCGACCATCGGCATCCGCGACGAGCCGCCGACCAGCAGGATGTGGTTGATGTCGCTCCAGGTGCATCCGGCGGCGGCCAGGGTTTGGCGACTGGTGAAGGCGGTTCGCTCCAGCAGATCCTCGGTCAGCCGCTCGAACAGCTCCCGCGTAACGGGCACGGCCAGCGAGCGGCCGTCGTGCTCGACGTGGAGGGTGGTCGAGCTGCGCTGCGACAGCGTCTGCTTGGCCTGCTCCGCCGCGGCAAACAACCGCATTCGAGACGCTTCGTCGCCGCGCGGATCGGTCGTTGCCGTGTCATGGCCGTAAGCCGCGAGGAACTCCTCGGCCGCGTGGTTGACTAGCCGCTCGTCCCAATCGACGCCTCCCAGGCGGAAGTCGCCGTCGGTGGCTAAGGTGCGCACCGCGCCGGCGGAGAGTTCGATCACGGTGGCGTCCAGCGTGCCGCCCCCCAAGTCGTAGACGAACAGCCGTTGCGACTCGGCGGCGGCCGCCGGTTGTTCGAAGTACCGCGCCTGCTCGCACCAGGCCAGCGCCGCGGCGGTCGGTTCGTTGACGATGTCGTGAACCTGCCAGCCGGCCAACTCGGCCGCGCGGCGGGTGGCGCGGCGGCGGACTTCGTCGAAATAGGCCGGCACGGTAATCACGGCCGACAGCGATTCGCCCAGCGCGGCGACCGCCTCCTGACGAAGCTGGCGAAGGATCGCCGCCTGGATCGCCTCCGTCGGCAGCAGTCGGCCCCGTATCGGGCGGCTATAGCAGTTCTGGCCGGCGTCCCGTTTGACGCCAAAGGCAACCCGGTCGGGCAGGTCGCGGGCCGCCTTGAGCGCCTCGCGACCGACAACAATCTCGTCGTCATCGAACAGCACCACGCTCGGCGTGAGCAGTTCGCCGGCCGCGTTGCGCAACAGCGCGGTGCGGCCTTGCGCATCGAAGTAACCCACGGCCGAATGCGTCGTACCGAGATCGATTCCGACTGGTTGCGGCTGAGTCATATCAAGCGGCTTTACGAATAATTCCAACGGCAGCCGCAACGCAGGCGGCGTCGGAATGCGGTCAACGTAAACAGAGTCAACTTAGCGACAGTGACGCAAACTACACCAGCGAGGCGCCAGCAACAAGACGCAAGAATACAGACGCTGTGGTACAACACGCTGTGAAATCAGTATAGGCCGCCGCCGCTCGACTCGCAGGATCAAGCCACCGTCCGCGAGATTCG
>JBBDLY010000054.1:0-8249 GCA_040878585.1 Pirellulales bacterium | reverse complement strand
GCGTATCGCTGACCGCCAGCCGCCAGACCGGATTGCCGTCGGGGGCGGTTTTCGACACATGCACCTCGCCACCGGCGGTAAGCAAGTCTTGCGAAGGGTGATCCTTGAGCGCCAGCGGATTGAGCGGCGAGTACAACTCGATGAAAGCCGAGCCGATCGGCAGGCCCCATTGGTCGGCGTCGGCGTCGGCGTCGGCCGGATCGCCCCCCTCCTCGAGGAGTTTGTTTGCTTCGCCGTCGTCACTCTCGCTGTCGGTGACGCGGCGATCGTGAAAAGCGACCGACTCGCTCAGCAGCAAGGCGGGCGTCTCGACGCCCCAAACCACGCGGCGGTCGGCCGAGCCAACCGCCGTGTTCCAGCCGTTGAACGGGTTTTTGTCGTAGACGAAGCGGGTCATGATCGAATCGGGATCGCGGAAGTCGACCACGTTGACCGCCCATTGGGCGATGCGGTGGGCCGTCAACTCGCGGCGCTCGTCGGCGGTGAGCGTGGTCGAACCGCTACGGAGATCGGGAAACACGAATCCCTCGTCCAACAGCGTCATCGCCAGCACGTACAGGTACTGGGCGAATTGCTGCCGCACCGAATCGGCGCCGCCACGATTCAGATTGGCCTGCCGATCGAGAAAGCGGTTATTGATAGTCGAGCCGGGCGAGCCGGCGGCGCCCGCGGCCGGAATGCCGGCGTCGCCCGATTTCCAGTAGACCACGTCAACACCCGCCTCCAGCGGTTCGTCGACCACGCCGTTGCCGTTGTCGTCGCGGCCGTTGCCCAACGGGCTGTTCACATTGAACCGCAAGCCGCCCAGCACTTCGCGCGAGAACATGTTATTCACCTGCGTCGTAATACTCGCCTCGTCCATGCCGCCGCTCCGCAGCCGCTGGGCCAGGATGTCGGCCACGTGGCGATGCACCTTGTTGGCGACCGATCCGTCGATGCGTATATCGCGGGGCGCCACCACACTGGGGCTGGGCAGATCGAAGCTCATGGTCGTCACGCCCCGGCTGTGGGCCAGCGTGCTCGGCGCGACCAGACGCAACCGTTGCGGCAGGGCGCCGGCGTCGGCGTCGGCGTGCCGCAGCACCGCCTCCAGTTCGCCCGGCGTGAACAACTTGTCGTGCGCGTAGGTGCCTGCCCGCCGCAGCACGTCGATTTCGTAGGGGTCGTCGACCAGCGCCGCGTCGCCACCCCAACTGTCGAAGTACGGATTGCCGGCCGCGTCCAGTCCCACCGAGCCGACGCCGCGCAGGTCGTGCCCGAAGTTGGAACTGGTCACGTCCCCCACAGTGGCGTTAAAGTGGCCAAAGTGATGAAACTGAGAAAGTAGACTGTGATAATCGTCGAACAGCCGCTGGCCAGGGCGACGGTTGGCGGGGTTGGCCTGCCCGTCGTCGCCGTAGCGGCCGAGTATCGGCATCGTCTGTTCGGCGCCGTTTTCGTCGGTGAAGGGGATATCGGCGCCGGCCAACAGCGAGAACAGCTCGCCTTGGCTGTCGCCCAATATGAATACCGGATTGATTTCCGCCGGGCCAAAACCGCTGCCGCGGGGAACCGCCTTCGGGCCGGCTGGGCCATGGAAAAAGACCGGATTGGCGGGCGTGGTCGCCTCGTACATGACATCCTGGACCTGCTGCAGCGTACCGGCCGTGTTGAGATTCACCCGTCCGTCGAGGCATTGCACCATGGGGGCGACCAGCGGCCGAACCAACCGACCGTCCCTGGCCTTCATGACAGGCAGGCCGACGTCGATCCACACGCTGTCGTTAATCATATCGCCGTCGTTGTCGACGTCCCAGGGACCGTTGATCGGATCGAAGTTCGGATTGGAACCATCGAAGCCCGGATTGTCTTCCACCAGCGGGCGGAACTGGATCTTCCGCTTAAGCGCTTGGTTCACGCCGCCATTGGTCACAAAGTACTGGTAGACGGCCTGATCATGGAACGAGGGCTTGATCTGCTGGCTGCTGTCGGCCTGCCACGGCGTGTAGGAAAGAAACGGATTGTTGTAGTCTGGCGCGTCGTAGTCTTCGTTGAATCCGCCCAACCCGCCCGGCTTGAAGTAATCGCCATTCGGCGCAAACCGCCGCTTGTGAATCAACAGCGAATACGGCTTGCCGTCGCCATCGGTGGCGTCATTCTTGCCGCTGCTCGGATTGAAGCCGGCGCCGGTGCCGCTGAACGGTCGGCCGTTGATCAGGACCGTCGAGCCGCCAATCTCGGTCAGGGGAGCGGTGGCATGTTGGAAGGCGTCGACATAAACGGTGCCGCCGGAAGAACTGAGAATGTGCCGGCTCTGGCCCGCGTATTCGCCGTCGACCACCGTCAACACACGGCCGCCGTAGTAATCGGTGATGTCGCTGAACGATTGGCCGTCGTGCGGAGTCACCGAGAGTTGGTGAATCTGTCCGCCGGCGACCCCCGACGGCGTGCCGGCCGTGCCGCGAATGGCCTCGTTGCCGTACATGTCTTCTAAGAACGATTGGTTCAGCAGCGACGAGTGTTGCGTTCGGGGGCCGCGGATCAGGTCGAGCAGCACGCTGTAGGCCAGCTTGGGCGATTCGTCCTTGTACTCCTTGGCCTTCGCCGCGCTGGCCGAACTGCCCCGAAATTGCTGGGCCGTCAGCATGAACGACACGCCGAGCATCAAGAACAGCACCAGCAGCACCAGTACGATCAGCAGCAACACACCGCGACGCTGGCACGGAGGACGACGGTAGGCGTTGAGATTGAAGCGGTTCATGGCGTTTACCTGGTAGGTGTGTTCGTTGTGTTCAAGGGCGTGCGGAGTTTCATCCCAGCACGACGCGCGAGGAGTGCCATACCAGCACGACGCGCAAGCGAGTGCATCCGCGGAGGCGCAAGCGATTTTTCTCCAAACCGTACCGGCGGCGGAACGCGTTTCCCCCCGCCGATGCACTTGCTTGCGCTGCGTGCTGGTATTGCGCTGCGTGCTGGTAATGCACTGCGTGCTGATATTACGTCGTCGAACTTCCCGACTCCCTCAAACAGAGTTGTCCGCCCCCGGTTACTGGCCCGTATCCGTAGCATGGCCCGCTGGGCCGTGCGATAGGCGGGATGGGACCGAAGCCCCATCCGTATTTTTTTTCAAACTCATCTAGCCTGGACGAGACAATCGTCCCAGGGCTTTAAGGGTCGCAAAAAATTGAATGTATCTAGGATTTTGAACAGGAGGGAACAGAGAAAACCAAGGAAAGGATTCTCAGTTGTCTCCTTTTCCCTCAGTTTGCTCAAACAAAGTGATCATCGTTACTTCCGAAACCGGATGCCGGTATAGCGCGTTGCATGTATTTTGTTTTGGGTTGGTTCGTCGCGTCGGCTTGCATCTACGCCTGGCGCGAACCTGACAGGCATTCCTTTTGCAATTTTAATCGACTCTTCAGGCAACAGAGCGGGGCAGAGTCAACAGAGCATGCATTTCTCCGTTTTCTTCGTTTCCTCCTGTTCCAACTGCCCCTGGCAGCCCCTTAAAGCCCTGGGACAATGGTCCCATCCTACGTTTGTTCACAGACTACGGCGTGGGCCGTCCGATCGGTAGGTTGCGGAGCCGGACCGGGCGTTCGTACACGCCGACCACTCCGTCGAACACCACCGCGGTGCCCGCCTGCGCCGAGTTCCAATCTGCTCCCACCAGCGAGAGATATGTTTTGCCGTCGGCCGCCACCGGTTGGGCCGCCGCCACCCGGTACCAGCGATAGGTCGCCGGGCCGCTGGTCGAGGCGACCAGAATCCATTGTCCCGGCCTAACGGCATTGGTCGCTTGGGCGAGTTCCGCTTCGCCGCCGCTGTATCCGCCGCCGACAAAATTGATGCCCAGCACGCCCGCGTCGGCGGTCTCGGCCAAGCGGCGCGACTCGAACACCACGACCGAAACACTGACCGTGCCGCCGTCGTCGGCCGTGTAGGGAGCGACGGTCAACAGATAAGAATACTCTCCCTTGAACATCCGCTTGTCGTCGCGATCGCCGTCGCCGTCGGAGTCGATCATCAATTGTTCCGGCATCAGGCTGGTGTCTTGCGGCAACTCGAAGGCCAGCGAATCGGTCGAGGTACACAGGCTGTCGGCCATCGCCAGATCCATCGGCGTCGTACCCCCGGCCCCGCTGGTAAGCGTGACCCGCGGCATAACGGCGTTGTTGTAAGGAAAATTCGAGGCATCGTTGTCGTCGTCATGCTGGGCGATGAACAGCGGATCGATGGCGAATGCCTGCCGGCGGGTAATGGTAAACGTATCGCCGGCGGTCGGTGATACGGGGAAATTGCCCGATAGCTGAAACGTACCGGAGTTGTAGGTGTCGACGAACCGCTTGACCCCTCGCAACGCTCCGGAGCGGAACTCCAGCACGCAGTTGTTGTAGAAGCCTGCCGTACCCGACAGCCCGGTCGAGCCGGCCGAGGTGTCGACCGCGATGCTGCCGGCGGTCGAACTACCCGCGGCACGCAGAATCAAGCGGCGGCCGGAAACTCGGTCGACGGCGTCGAACGGCGTTCCGTCGGGCATCACCCAGCGGCTGGGATCGAACGCGCCGGCAGCCTCCATGGTGCTGATCGCCCAGTCGCCGACGACCACCACTTTCTCCATCCGTTGCCCTTGCTCCACCTCATAATTGGCCAGCGGCATCAACGCCGCCACGCTCAACAAGCCCACGGCCAGCACGAAGATCGAGATGAGGACTTCCAGCAGGCTGACGCCGCGATATTGCGTATTGCTTATTGCGTATTGGCTATTGCAGCGCAAGCGGTTGGGTCGCGGGGCGCAGGCGGAAGCCGGTGCGGAGACGCATTCCGCATTCCGCATTCCACATTCCGCTTCACCACTGGTCGAGTAACTGGATCGACCCATCCTCCGGCTCTTCCGGCAATCAATACACAATACGCAATTCGCAATTCGCAATATCATTATCATCCTCCCACCATGCTTTGCCCGCTGCTGACGTATTGGCGACGTTCGGCGAGGTCCGCTCCGGCGGCGTTCTCGGCGGTGACGATCAAGCCGGTCTGGCCGACGACTCCCACCCACATGTTCTCCAGCGACGCCAGGTTGTCGTCCCCCAATTTGTCGGGCGTGCCGATCAGGAAATAGACGTTCTGCGTGACCGATTGGCCGGTCAGCGCGCCCTCGTGATAGACGCGGCTGGGCAGTCCGTTCGGTCCGAACATCAGCGTGATCGGCTGGGTGTTGCCGGTGCCCAGCGGAAACCGCCCGTCACCGAGTCCGCTATACGACAGGTCGACCACCATCACGCCAGGCAATTGCACCGGCGAGCCGCTGGCCTTGACCGGGCGTCGATAAAACTGAAACGGCACGCCGCCGGCCGGTGTAATTGGCGGCGGAGCACTGGTGGTGTCGCTGGCAAAGGTGACCGTGTTGCCGTTGATGTTGGTCAGCCGCCAGCGGTGCCCGCGAAAGTTGAGCTTCAGTTCATCGCCCGGCCGCACGATCACGTTCCAGGCGTCGCCGCTGGGGAAGCTGATCGTTCGCTCGTTGGCCCCGCCACCTTCGGCGATCACGATCCGCGAGTTGATGCTGTCGCCCGCATAGGGTGGCGGCTGGTAGGCGTAGAACAGCGTATAGCAACCGGCCGGCCGGTTGGCCATCGGCTCGAACAGCACGCCATGCGGGCGACCGGTCTCCTGCGCCCGCGCCTTGGCCGTGCCGAGCATGGTCGCCACGCTCCGCGTCGCCTCGCGCAGTGTGCTCGTCTCCATCGCCGGCCGCACGACCGGTATGGCCGCCGCCATCAGCAGCGAAAGGATAAACACCACGATCAGCAACTCGATCAGCGTGACGCCGGGGGAGGCGGCGGGAATGCGGAATGCGGAATGCGGAATGCGGTACAAGCGGATGGCGGTACAGCCAGGCTCGTGAACGAGCCTGAGGGCGCAAAGCCCCTCTGGCGCAATATTCCGCATTCCGCATTCCGCATTCCGCATTTGATTCACGTGCATCATTCTTCGGCCAATTCTTCCAGCGTCTTGCCCCCGGAGTAGTTGGTCAAATTGTCGCCGGTCGTGCTGTACAGTGCGTCTAGGCCGGACGAATGTATTTGAAATGAATTCGGTTTCTTTGTCGCATCGGGCGCTACGTTGTAGTCGTTGGCCATTCCATAAGCGCGATAATCGAAGTACAGGAACGGCTTTTGGGCATCGTCGCCGGAGGCGGTTGAAAGGTAGCGGCCATCAATTAGTCGGTCCGCGTCGAACTCCATGATCGGCTTGCGCCCTGGGCCGGTGAACGGCTGGCTAACATCGGGGCTGAATCCGCTCAGCCAGAATACCAGCGCCTTGTCGGGCTGAAACTTACTGGTATCGATACCGCGCGCTTGCAGATCGTTGGCCAAGTTGCCGTTGTATCGCGGCCATTGCTTGGCGACGAACTGCTGCATGTGGCCGTTGCCCGGCACCCGCAGGTCGGCCGGCGGGTAGTCGCCGCCAAAGTGGGTCGCCCGCATCGATTCCATCGCCTGGCTTAAGTTGTTGATGTCCGCGGCGATCACGGTTTGCTTGGCGCCAGCGATCGCGCCGACCGCAGCCAGCGAGATCAGCGCCACCAGGATCGAGATAATCACGATCACCGCCAACAGTTCGATCAGCGTGAATCCGGATTGCGTTCGCCTGTTCATTTGCTCCCTCTCGTTTCGGTTTGAACCACTGAGAACATCCATGGTAGAAGTCTCAACCGCTAATGGTCGCTGATGTTCGCTAATGGCTTTTTACGCAAAAACTGTCTTTACGAGTCGCGATACCGTTTGCTGATATTTTCTCTGGGGATATTTTTTTCGCGAGCATTAGCGTCTGTCAGCGTTCATCAGCGGTTTCCTTTCCATATCTCAACGGCTGATACTAGGTTAGTGTTGAAATCAGTTCGACCAGCGGTAGGAACAGGGCGACCACGATAAAGCCGACCACGCCGCCGAGGCCGACGATCAGGATCGGCTCCATCAGGCTGGTCAGGCTTTCGGTAATCACCTCGACCTCTTCGTCGTAGGTATCGGCCACCTTGAACAACATGGTATCCAATTCGCCGGTCTCCTCGCCAACGTCGACCATGTTCACAACCAACGAGTCGACCACCCGCCGGTTGCAGCGGAGCACGTAAAACAACGCGCCCAGCGGCGTCAGGAAGAACGCCCACAGCAGGCAGCAGACGATGTCGAAATGCAGCTTGCCGTGCTCCTGCATCGGCTTGGCGATCGACTCGCCTTCGCGAATCGATTCGATCACTTTCTCGAACAACTTCTCAAACACCCAATTGCCGGTTGTTTCCTTGGTGATATTGAGACCCTCGAGAATCGGCACCCCGCTGGCGACCAGGGTGCCGAGCGTTCGCGTGGAGCGGGCCAGGATGTTCTTTTGCACCAACTGCCCCAGGATCGGCGCGGTGAGCATGAAGTTGTCCCACCCTTTTTGGCCCGGCTCGAACTTGCGGAGCAGTTTCACACCCAGCCAGATGACCACCGGGATCAAGGGAATGGCCCACCAATAGGCGACCACCCAATTGCTGATGGCGATCAGCAACACCGTCGGCGGCGGCAGTGCGGTCTCGAAGTCGTTGAAGATATCGACGAACGAAGGCACGATCCTCAACATGATGAAGGTCAGAATACCTACGGCCACCAACACCACCATGATCGGATAGACCATGGCGCCTTTGACTTTGCGTTTGAGCGCCTCGGCCCGTTCCTGAAAGTCGGCCAACCGCTGCAGGATCACCTCCAAGGCGCCGCCCGCCTCGCCGGCGCGGATCATGTTCACATACAGGCGGTCGAACGTCTTGGGGCATTTGGCCATCGATTCCGACAGCGTGCCGCCCCCCTCGATCTCGTCGCAGACGTCCATCAGGCTGTTCTTCAAGCGGCCCGGCGGTGCCTGTTCCTCGAGAATCCGCAAACTGCGGAGAATCGGCAGGCCGGCGTCTTGCAGAATCGAAAGCTGGCGGGTGAAGGCGCTCAGGTGCTTGGACTTCACGCGGCCGATCGCCAGGCTGCGGGGCTTCTTGCCGTCCGCTTCTTCCTTGGGTTTTTTGGCCTTTTTGCCGCCCCCTTTTTTGGGCGCGATCTTGGTGATGTAGTATCCGTTCTTGCGGATTGTCGCTTCGGCGTCCTCCTGCGTGGGCGCTTCAACAACGTCCTTGATCTCTTGCCCCGTAGGGTCCATCGCTTCAAAAACGAATGTTGGCATCTATGTTTCCTCGCATCCTTCCAGTGCAGACGGCAACCCGACCGGGCTGC
>JBBDLY010000053.1:2446-8368 GCA_040878585.1 Pirellulales bacterium | reverse complement strand
AACTCCCGGTGTAGCAACGAGGAACCGTTGCCGAAGCTGCCAGCTTCGGCGGCGCTGCTAACCCGCTTGCTTGTGCTGCGTGCTTGGATTCTCACTCGCCCCGCTTGCTTTCACGACTTAACCTCCTCAATTGCCTGCTTAACCTGCTATTTTTGATACGGTTTCGCCGGACGTCCAACCTGTCACAACGTGTCACTTATGTCACCTTTTGGCCCAAACGGGGGCCCCTGAGTTGCAGGGTGAGCGGCAAGAACTCGCTATACCGGCGATAATCCGGGGATCGGTCCTAGGGCGTGTCACATTTAGGGGGCGCTGTGTGACACGCCTTCCGTTATGGGCCTGAGCAAAACGTCGATTATAGCGCGCCGCTGGTGTACAATACATCCACATCGATTCACCGTTTTCCCCACCCGGAGCCACACCTCGATGCGATTTGCCACACTCTCCCTGCTGCTTGCTTCCACACTGGTTGCCGTCACCGCCTGCGCTGCCGAGCCGCCGCAGATTAAGCCGTTGCCGGTGGCCAGCGAACAGGCCTTTCCGAATCTTACGTTCGATCGCGCCTTGCTGCTGACCTACGCCCCGGACGATTCCGACCGCATCTTCGTCGGCGAGCAGCGGGGCAAGATCTACGTGTTCGAGAACGACCAGGACGTGCAAGAGAAGAAGCTGTTTCTCGATTTCTCCGACAAAGTCACCTACAAGGACACTGAGAACGAAGAAGGATTTCTCGGTCTGGCGTTTCATCCCAACTACAAGGAGAACGGCGAGTTCTTCGTCTATTACACCACCAGCGACGCACCGCACACTTCGGTGGTCTCCCGGTTTACGGTCTCGGCGGTCGACCCCAACAAGGCCGATCCAGAGAGCGAAGTGGAGCTAATGCGGATTCCGCAGCCGTTTTGGAATCACAACGGCGGCACGATCGTATTCGGTCCCGACGGCTATCTCTATATCGCTTTGGGAGACGGCGGCAAGGCGAACGACGCCTTCAAGACCAGTCAGGATCTCACTTCGCTGCTGGCTACGATTCTGCGGATCGACGTCGACAACAAACAGGGCGATCTGAACTACGCCATTCCAGCCGACAACCCGTTTGTCGACCGCGACGACGCCCGCGGCGAAATTTGGGCCTATGGACTGCGCAACCCGTGGCGGATCGCCTTCGATCCCAAGACGGGCGTGCTGTGGTGCGCCGACGTTGGCCAGGACTTGTGGGAAGAGGTCAATCTGATTGTCAAAGGGGGCAACTACGGCTGGAATCTGCGCGAAGGGATGCACCCGTTCGAGAAAGGGGGCCGGGCCAGCGGTCCGCGGCCCGACTTGATCGAGCCGATCTACGAGTACCATCACGACGAAGGCAAGTCGATCACCGGCGGCAACGTCTACCGCGGCAGCCGCGTGCCGGCGCTGCAAGGCAAGTACCTGCTGGCCGATTATGTGACCGGCTTCCACCGCGCGCTAGACTACGACTACGAAACGGGCGAATTGAAGGGCGTCTACAGCATCGCCGCGGCCAACAACCAGCCAGTGATGAGCTACGGCGACGACGCCAGCGGCGAACTGTACTACATGACGACCGAGGGGAAGATTTATCGGTATGTGGCGAAGGAGTAGCCGACCAGTAACTTTTACTGGATGCGTGGCATGAGTTCTTCGGCAACTAATACTAATTCATCGTCGCCGGTGGCTGTCGATGCACGCATCACTGACGATGTGCTGTGCGTCGAACTGTCTGTCGGGCGATCGTTATCGGTGCCCTTGTTATGGTTTCCCCGACTTTTTCATGCCTCGCCAGCGGAGCGATCTATCTGGGAATGGATTGGCGCCGGCAGCGGCATGCATTGGCCGGAGCTTGATGAGGATATCAGTATCGAGAGCTTACTGGCGGGACGACGTTCTGCGGAATCCCAGGAATCGTTGAAGTGATGGTTGGCCAATCGAGCCAGCAGCTAGGCACGCGGCGGCGGTGGATCGTGGATTACCTGGGGGTGGCGGGCGTATATTTCGCCGCCTGATGCGTATCGCGCCGTTCGAATTCTCGATGAATTGCCTGCTTGACTGCTGGTTTGTCCAGGCACCAGCTTGGCCCGACGAAATAGTCCGGCGGGGCCTCGCCGCTGATCCGTTCCACGATCACCTCCGGCGGCAGCAGTTCCAGGAAATCGACCACCGCGCGAATGTAATCGTCGCGCTCCATCAGCGTCACTTCGCCGGCGGCGACCTGGTCGGCCAAGGGGGTCTTCTTCACGCAGTAGAGATTGTGAATCTTAACGGCGTCGACACCAACCCGGGCCAATTCGCGAGCGGTGGCGAGCATGTCTTCATGCGATTCGCCCGGCAGACCGAGCATCACGTGCGCGCAGATTTCGAACGGCCGGCCGGCGCTGCGCCGCATGGCGTCGAGAAAGGCGTCGTGGTGATGTCCCCGGTTCATCCAGTCGAGCGATCGGTCGTGCATCGTCTGCATGCCGTATTCGACCGAGACATACGTCGACTCGCCCAACTCGCTGAGCAGATCGAGTACGTCGTCCGGCACGCAATCGGGTCGCGTGCCGACGGCCAGACCGATCACCTGGGGATGGGCGATCGCCTGTTCGTAGAGCGGCCGCAGCCTTTCGACGGGCGCGTAGGTGTTGGTGGCCGGTTGAAAGTAGGCCAGGAACTGCTCGACCTTGTAGCGCCATTTGAGCCGGCGGACCCCCTCGTCGATTTGTCCGGCGACGGTTGTTCGCGGCAGCCGCCGGCTGGGGCTGAAACTGCGATTGTCGCAGAAAACGCAGCCGCCAATAGCAACGGTACCATCGACGTTGGGACAGGTAAAGCCGGCGTCGATGCTGACCTTTTGCACCCGCGAGCCGAACTTTTGTCTAAGGTGGAAGTTATAGGCGAAGTACCGCAGGCCGGCGGCTCGCCAGTCGGCACACTCCGGGCGAATTGACCCTTGGTTCGTCACGGTGTATAAGGGGGATAGGGTGAGGCGAATCAGTTGGGGTCGGTTGACCCTTGCCTGCGACGTCGCACCCGCAGGGGCGCTCGCAATAACGCAACTATCCATTAACCGAGGCTCCTCGGCAAGTGCCAACGGCGCAGCGCCACGAAACGTGAAGGAACGGCCGGCATGGACCGAAGTACCTTTGGCGAGCTCCTCCCGCGGGGCGGGGGCGATTCCATCCCGCTGCTGCGCAAGAACCTCAAGATCGGCCGACGCGAAAGTTGCGACATCGTGTTGCGGTTTGCCAACGTCTCCGCCCATCACTGCCAGCTTACTATTAACGGCGGCTACTGGTACGTGCGAGATCTGGAGAGCCGCAACGGCATCAAAGTCAACGGCATTCGGGTGCAGGAGAAGATTGTGCATCCGGGCGATCAAATCTCGATCGCCAAGCATGTCTACGAAATTCGGTACGCGCCAAGCGATCTCGGTGCGAAAGGCCCTCCGCCGCCGGACGAGCCAGTGTCCGACCTGTTCGATCAATCGCTGCTGCAGCGAGCCGGCCTAAGTGGCGGACGATCGACGCCGAAAACTTCCAGCAGGCGCTTCGACGTGACCCGCGACGAACCGGGCAAACTCCGGCAGAAGCGCAATGACGACTGATGGCTAAACGAGACCGCAAAAAGCAGCAAAAGCATCGTCTTGAATTACGCAAGAACGCGCAAACCCGCAGCCGTCAAAGCGACCTGACCCAACGGTTTCGCCAGGACGGCTCCGTCGACGACGCCTCTCCGCATGGCGAACGGATCAGCGGCAAAGGGCGACTGAGCCGCAAGCGGACGGTGGTCGGTGAACAGGTTGGCGACGAGACGACGGGGTTCTCCGTCCTGCCGGAGATCGACAAGTCCGAGTGCCTGCCGGGCCGAGTGCTGAATGTTCGCGGCTTGACCAGCACGGTGCGGACCGACGACGGACGGACCTACGAATGCGCCACGCGTCGATTGCTGAAGACGCTGAGCATCGACCAGCGCCACGTGGTGGCCGCCGGCGATCGCGTCTGGTTTTTGCCCGACGGCGCCGAAGGCCGCATCGAGCGCGTCGAGCCGCGGCGCGGCATCCTCAGCCGCACCAGCCGCAGCCGGCAGCATATTATCGTCACCAACGTCGACCAGGTGCTGGTGGTGATGAGCGCGGTGGAGCCGGATCTCAAGCCGCACTTGATCGACCGCTTTCTGATCACCGCCGCCCGCAGCGGCATCACGCCGCTGATCGTAATCACCAAGGTCGACCTGCTCGATCACGCCCCCTTGCAGCCGACGCTGTCGGTGTTCAGTCAGATGGGCTACGACTTGCTGCTGGTCTCGGCCACGACGGGTTTCAACGTCGATCGCGTGCGGCGCCGTCTGCGCGATCGAGAGAGCGTGGTGGCCGGTCAAAGCGGGGTGGGCAAGTCTTCGCTGCTCAATGCAATCGAGCCGGGATTGCGCCTACGGACCAACGAAGTGAGTCTCGAAACTCAAAAAGGCAAGCACACCACCACAACCGCCGAATTGTTACCGCTGTCCGATGGCGGCTACGTGGTCGACACGCCCGGCATCCGGCAGTTCCAACTGTGGGACGTGATCCCCGAGGAAGTGGCCGGCTACTTTCGCGACCTGCGGCCCTACGTTAACCTGTGCCGGTTTCCCGATTGCACGCACATGCACGAGACGGACTGCGCGGTGAAAGACGCGATTGCCGACGGACGCCTCGACGCCCGGCGGTACGAAAGCTACTGTCATCTGTTTGAAGGCGACCTGGTTTGACCTGGGCTATGCCATGGTGCTGAGCCTACGCAATTGCTTGACGCTGGCCGTGAGCAGCTCGACGGTTTCGTCGATTTCCGCCTCGGTCGTAAATCGGCCCAGGCCGAATCGAAGGCTGCTGCGGGCGGCGTCTTCGTCCAGGCCAATCGCCCGCAGCACGTGGCTCGGCTCCGGCTCGGCGCTGGTGCAGGCGCTGCCGCTGCTGGCGCACAACCGCGGCGTGCTGAGCATCAATGCTTCCCCCTCGACGTAGCGGAAACAAAGATTCAAATTGCCCGGCAGGCGGTAGGGGGTCAACGAATCGCGGTCCGGCAGCATGGGGCCGTTGAGCGTGACGTCGTCAATCGCTCGGGTAAGCTCATGGAACAATCGGTCGCGTAGCTGCCGCAGTCGCGCAGCCGCTTGCGGTTGCTCCGCAGCGCACAGTTCCAGCGCGTGGGCCATGCCGACGATGCCCGGCGTATTGAGCGTGCCGCTGCGCAGGCCGCGTTGCTGGCCGCCGCCGTCGATCTGCGACATCAGCCGCACGGTTGGGTTGCGGCGTCGCACGTACAGCCCGCCGACGCCGCGCGGACCGTAGAATTTGTGGGCTGAAAAGCTCAACAGATCGACGTGCGACTCTTCGACGTCCACCGGCAGCTTGCCCACAGCCTGCGCGGCGTCGCAATGCAGCGGCACGCCTCGCTGATGGCACACGCGGCCGATCTCGGCGATCGGCTGGATCGTGCCGATTTCGTTGTTGGCCATCATCACCGAGACCAGGCAGGTGTCGTCGCGAATCGCGTCGCGCAATTCATCGAGATCGACGCGGCCGGCTGCGGCCGAACCGTTGGGTGCGACTGGCAACCAGGTGACCTCGAATCCGCGCCGCCCGAGTCGACGAATTGGATCGAGCACGGCGCGATGTTCGGTCACGACCGAAACAATATGATCGCCGCGGCGGCGAGAGCTTTCGGCAATACCGCGAATCGCCAGGTTGTTGCTTTCGGTGGCGCCGCTGGTAAAGACCAACTCCCGCGGCGAGCAACCAAGGTTGGTCGCGATCGAGGCGGCCGCCCGTTCAACCCCGTCGCGGGCTTCGTTACCCATTCGGTGCGAGGTGCTGCCCGGGTTGCCGTAATGTTCGGTCATCCATGGAAGCATCGCCTCAACCACCCGTGGGTCGACTCGCGTGGTGGCCTG
>JBBDLY010000053.1:0-2346 GCA_040878585.1 Pirellulales bacterium | reverse complement strand
TCATCCATGGAAGCATCGCCTCAACCACCCGTGGGTCGACTCGCGTGGTGGCCTGGTTGTCGAGGTAAACGAGGTCGGACGGCATTGGCATGTTACATGTTGCATGACGAATATGGGATGGATCCTCGCCCTCCAGCCTCAAGCCTCGCCCTTGGCGTTCAGCTCGATCGTACCGGCGGTGGCGTTGAGGACCGCCTGGCCTTGCCGCGAACTGGGGCCGACCGCCATGGCAATGATCATGATCGTGCGGTTCTCGTGCGAGATCAAATAAATCACCCCTTTGCGCGACAGATCGTAAGAACTGCCATCGACGATGCCTTGTACGCAGATCATGTCTTCACCGATGCGGGCGTGGGCGGACCGCCGCTCGATCGCGGTTGGATAGCCAACATACTTCTGGAGATTGTTCATCTCTTCCAGTTTTTCCTCAAGGTCGTAGACCTTGGGAATCACCCACACGGCGAAAGTCGAGCCGGCATCGTTGCCACCGGACTGTGCTTCCCAGGCGTGCGCGATGGTGTTCTTGGGGAAACCCTCCACCGAGGGCCGTGCGGAGGCGGGTTGATAGTTATCCGGCAACTGAAAGGAATAGAGGAAGCTGCTTTTGCGTTCGCCCAGCCAGGCCAGCGCTTGAGGCGAAGGGCTGATCTGCCGCGAGACGTTCATGGGAAGGAGATTGAGGAGGCGCTCCTTTTGGACCGTCACTAGGACGGTAATCGCTAACAGTCCGGCCACAATCACGCCTGCCAGGACGTAATTCACCAGGGCGGGCCGGCTGAGCAGCATTGCCTTGGTCGTGTGTTCGTCGTCGAACACCACTTCCCGCGGTACCTCGGTCGGCGCGACGGGTTGTTCGGCGGGTAGCGGCGCAACCGCCGGTTTGCGTTTTTTCGGGGCGGGTTTCGGTTTGGTCGTCGTTTGGATGATAAACGACTGAGGCGGAGGGGCGTCGGCTTGATCATTGGCGACCGACGCCAGAAAATGAGCGTTCGGCAGGTCCGGCTCCGTCACCGACTCCGAGAGATCTTCGTCATCGTCGTCGAGGATCATCGGCGCCGCGACGAGGACTTCCGTTGGCTCCGGCACCACCATCGATTCAGAACACTGCGGACACGTCACCGTTCGCCCGGCGGCTCGATCGGGCACCGCATACCATTGGCGGCAGCCGGTGCATTGAAATTCTATTGCCATGCGTTCTTCCCAAGAACAAGTGACCAGGGCGCCTCTTCTCCGGTCGCGTTCCAGGACGTTGGTAGCGTGAACACGCGGTAGCACATGACTTAATTCTAGCCAAGATACGGAAAATTTTCGAGGGAAAATTTGCCGGCATTCCCGATTATGCGTCCCGGCAGAGGATGATCGGCGCTCCGCGAACGCAGCTCGCACCGCTCGGTCTAGGGGCGAGCTTCCAATGCGGCACTCCGTTACTGGGGTGCGAAACAGCCCGGCCGGCAGGCATCGCGGGCTACGAGGCGTGCGGAAACAAGGCTCGCAGGCAAATTTGCGACCAGGTTTCGAACTGGGCGACGTTGGCGGCGATTTCGCCAACCGGGACGAACCGTGCGTCGGCGATATCCAATTCTCGCGGCGCGACGTTCGGCGAATCGACGGTAAACAAGTGAACCACGCCCAGGTGGACCCGGCCGACTTCCGTCTCGTCGTCGTTGAGGATGCCGACCAGCCGCTGCTGATACTCGGTCTCGATGCTAACCTCCTCGCTCAACTCCCGCTGCATGCCAGCTTCGTATGAGCCGCCCTCGGCGGCGGAGTCCTCATCCTCGGTCGAGATATGCCCCCCGATGCCGAGGCTCCGCTTGGCGTGCAGCCGCTGCTCGCCTTGGCCGTTGCCGCGTGTGTACTGGAACAGCATCAGCCCTTGAACCGGATCGTGATACTCGAACAAGCAGTAGGGAATAAGCTGCTTGAAAGCGGGATTCTCCTCCATTTCGTCCCGCGGCCGATAGCTGGTGTGCCGAGCGTCGAACAGTTCCGGCAGGTAGGTGCCGACTTCGGTGGAAAAACCTTGGAAATACCCCAGCTCGTGAAACTTCGAGGTGGGGATCACCAACACGCGTTCGGTTTGCACTTGAGACATCTCGTCTACTCCCTTTCGACGTAAACAGGCTGGCAAAACGCTCCTCTGCGCCGGCATGCGCAGGACGCAACAGATATCATGACGTGTCAGGCGAACTGACCAGTATAAAGACTTTAGCCGGGAGTGCGAGTTCGTCGAGTGGACAAATCGAAGAGATTTGTTGTTAGAGAGGCGTGAGGCGTGAGGCGTGAGGTTTGAGGTTTGAGGTTTGAGGTTTGAGATGTTGAACCCTGAAACCTGAAACCTGAAAC
>JBBDLY010000052.1:0-1512 GCA_040878585.1 Pirellulales bacterium | reverse complement strand
CGCACTCGGCAACACGACGGACGATCGCGCTGCCGACGATTAGCCCGTCGGCGACCGGGGCCAACTGCCGCACGTGTTCCGGCTGGCTGATGCCGAATCCAATGCAGATCGGCAGTTCGGTTTGCTCGCGCAGCCAGCCGACGTGGTCAACAAGTTCCGCGGGCAGCTTCGTCCGTTCGCCGGTGATGCCGACCACCGAAACATAGTAGATAAATCCGGTACTCGTCTCGGCAATCCGCCGTTGTCGCGGACGGCTAGTGGTGGGTGTGATCAGTTGCACCAGACTGATCTCGGCGGCGCGGCAGATGCCGGCCAGTTTCTCGGACTCTTCGACCGGCAGGTCTGGCACGATCAGTCCCGACACGCCTGCTCGTTTCACGGCGTCGACGTATTCGTTCAGTCCCCGTCGATAGATAATGGCGTAGCTAACCATCGTCAGGACCGGCATGGTCAGCTTGGGCGCCGCTGCCTCGAGCATGCCGAGTATTTGATTGAGCTTTATTTTTTGGTTGAGCGCCCGGGTGTAGGAGGCTTGAATCACCGGCCCGTCGGCGATCGGATCGCTGTAGGGAATGCCCAGCTCGCACAAGTGGCAGCCGCGCTGTTGCAGTTCGAGCAACAGTTGCCGCGTGAACTCAAGATTCGGATCGCCCGCCGTGATGAACGGCATAAACGCCTTCTTGCCCGCGGCGCGAAGATCGGTGAAGAGCTGGTCGATAGTTGTCATTCAGGCAGTTCCAGAGGACGGCGAGGCCAGGGCTTGAATGGTCGCAATGAATTGAATGGGCCCAGGAATTTGAACAGGAGGAAACAGAGAAAACAAAGGAAAGAATTCTCAGTTGTCTCCTTTTCCCTCAGTTCGCTCCAACAAAGTGATCGTTGTTACGCTCAGAGCCGGAAGGCAGTATAGCGAGTCTCGTGTATTTTGCTCTCGGTTGATTCGTCGTATCAGCTTCCATTAACGCCCGACCGTATGTGGCCGTGCATTCATCTTGTCATTTCAGTCGACTCTTCAGGCAACGGAGCGGATCAGAGTCAACAGAGAATGCAGCACTCCGTTTTCTTCGTTTCCTCCTGTTCCAACTGCGCTGGCGGACCCTTAAAGCCTTCAATAATCTTCACCGCGGAGGCGGGCGATCTCGGCGGCGTCTTTGTCTCCGCGGCCGGAGAGGCAGATGACGACGACCTCGTCGCGGGATCGTTCGGCGGCCAGCTTCATGCCGTAGCTGATCGCATGCGAACTCTCCAGCGCCGGCAGGATGCCTTCACTGCGAGCCAGCGCATTGAAGGCGGTCATGGCGTCGGCGTCCTGGCAAGCCGTGTAACGGACTCGTCCGCCATCTTTCCAGTAGCTGTGCTCCGGGCCTACGCCGGGATAATCGAGGCCCGCGGAGACCGAATGGACGTCGCTCGTCTGGCCGTCCTCGTCTTGCATCACGTAACTAAAACTCCCATGCAGCACGCCGGGCGCGCCGTAGGAAAGGGGTGACGCATGATCGCCCGCCTGGTTGC
>JBBDLY010000051.1:0-1518 GCA_040878585.1 Pirellulales bacterium | reverse complement strand
GATGATCACTTTGTTTGAGCAAACTGAGGGAAAAGGAGACAACTGAGAATCCTTTACTTTGTTTTCTCTGTTCCCTCCTGTTCAAAATCCTGATCACGTTGCCACCCTTAAAGCCCTGGGACAATGGTCCCATCCTACGAAATTACGACTCACCAATTCACGATGGACGCAGCGCCCGCGCGGCGCTTGACACGCACGTTACGATTGCCGTTGGAGCGGAGGAAGAACATGTTGAAGGGATTGGCCAATCTTGGCTCGTTGATGAAGCAAGCACAAGAAATGTCTTCCAAGATGCAGGAGCTTAATGCGCAGCTCAAGACCAAGCGGGCCACCGGCTCGGCCGCCGGGGGCATGGTCGAGGTCGAGGTAAACGGCCTCGGCGAAGTGCTCAAGGTGACGATCGAGCCGTCGCTGATTGAAAAGCAGGATCGAGAATTGATCGAAGACCTGATCCCGGCGGCGGTCAATGCCGCGGTGGTCAAGGCCAAGCAGATCCATGCGGAGATGATGCAGGAACTGACCGGCGGAATGGACCTGCCAGGGCTGAGCGAGGCGATGGGCAAGCTTGGCGGAGATGGACCGGCGGCCCCCTAAAGCTCTGTCCAGACTTTATTGATGGGAGCGGGAAATACGTAGGATGGGACCATTGTCCCGTCCGTGCAAAATCGTAGCGGAACTCGCCGAGAGTTCCGTGGCATGGTGTTCATTGCGATGCGTCGGAATTCTGGCGAATTCCGCTACGTCCGGACGGGACAATGGTCCCATCCTACTTACTTTCAGGAGTGTAAGCGAGTGACTCAGATCAGCGAATCCGTGACGCAGCTCGTCGAGCAGTTTTCCAAACTGCCCGGCATCGGCAAGAAATCGGCCGAGCGGCTCACCTACCACGTGCTCCGGATGCACGAAACCGAGGCGCTCGGTCTGGCCGAGGCGATTCGCAATATCAAGCTCAACGTCCGATACTGCCAACAATGCTATAATCTCACGGAGACCGACGTCTGCGCGATCTGCCGCGACCCCCGCCGCGATCCGAAGGTATTGTGCGTGGTGGAGCAACCGCGCGACTTGATCTCGCTGGAAGAGGCCGGCTCGTTTCGCGGCCGGTACCATGTGCTGCTCGGCCGCATCGCACCGCTGGAAGCGATCGGTCCGGAGCAACTGACGCTGGACGCGCTGGTCGAACGGGTTCGCACGGGCCAGTTCGAGGAGGTCATCATGGCGACCAATCCCACGCTCGAAGGGGACGGCACGGCCTTGCACATCTCGAACCTGCTGGCAGGTCTGCCGGTGCGGATCACACGGCTGGCCCGCGGCATTACCGCCGGCAGCGTCTTGGAATTTGCTAATAAGGAGATGCTGGCCGACGCCATGAGCGGCCGACAACCGTTCTGATCGCTACGCCCGCACCCGGCGACGCCGGTTGCCTGCCGGCTCGCTACACGAACACGACGTAAAATACTAAAGTCAGTAGTTCCAATTTTAGACGAAGGACATAGCTGATTGATGGCACATCGCTAG
>JBBDLY010000050.1:0-1525 GCA_040878585.1 Pirellulales bacterium | reverse complement strand
ATTCACCAGCCAGACAAGCTGGCTGGGGTCTCGATTTGTGGGTAATGACAAGGGCAACGCCCCTGGAAGAAGCGCAAATGAAAGTGAAATGGGCTGAAGGCCAATCTCACGTTGCGGCCGTGAATGAACTTGGCCTTCAGCCAAGGGATTCGTTCGAGTCCGTCTACCTGCGGCGATGCCGCAGGCTACGGTGAAATTGGCCGTTGGCCCTGCCTTGTTGGTAGACGCTGTAGGAATCCTCCATTCAGGCTCTTAATGAGGCAATTAACCAACAGAACCACTCTATAGAGGTAGAATGGGCGGATTTCTTAAGGATTTGATCTTAAAAGGTACCCAGTTTATCTATTTTATGGGTTGAACCGCTCCTCGGAGACGTTATCTTACGTCAGTCGGGTGGTGAGCGTTTTCTGCCTTTGAGCGCTCCCACGTCTATCAAGATTGGCCGAACCCCACAAATTGGAGAAGCTCCATGGCTCGACCATCTCGCTTGGCAATCGCCATCGTCCCCTTGGCAATGTTTGTGTCCCTTCAGGTTCTCGTCAGCCGCGCCGACGGCGTTACGATCGATCTGGTCACGGTCGGCAATCCGGCCAACTCGGCCGACTCGACCGGCTTTGGCGGCGTAGCGGAGGTCTTCGATATCGGCAAATATGAAGTTACCAACGACCAGTACGCCGAATTTCTCAACGCCGTCGCGAAGACGGATACCCACGCTCTATACCACACGAACATGGGTGCCAACTATGCTGGCGGTATCACGCGAACCGGCAGCAGCGGCAGCTACACGTATAGCGTGAAGGACAACATGGGGGACAAGCCGGTCAATTACGTCAGCTTTTGGGACGCCGCTCGATTTGCGAACTGGCTGCACAACGGGCAGCCGACCGGTTCACAAACAGCCGGCACGACGGAGGACGGCGCGTACGCGCTGGGCGGCGTGACCGCGCCCGACAATAGCACGATTACCCGCGAGCCCGGCGCCATGTATTTCCTTCCCAGTCACGATGAATGGTACAAAGCCGCCTACCACCATCCGCAAGCCGATGGCGGAGACTCGGACGACTGGTGGGACTATCCCACACGCAGCAATGACTCCCCCACCCCAGCCACCGCGGACTCCGTTGGCAACATTAGCAACCCAGGCGAGAATGTCGTGAACTTCGATAAGGGGGCCGAGTGGAATGATGAAGAGGGCAACGTCACCACCGTCGGCAGCGCCGGTGCATTGAGCGCCAGTTACTACGGCACCTTCGATCAAGCCGGCAATATTTTTGAATGGACCGATACGATCACAGGTACCCAGCGAATAACACGAGGCGGCAGTTGGAAGTTCAGTTGGGATCTGGCGGCATCTGGCGCGCCAGCCAGTCTCGGTCCGACCGGAGCGCTGGACATATTTGGCTTTCGCGTGGCCGCCGTGCATGTTCCCCCTGCCGTGGTTCCCGAGCCGCGGGCGGCGCTGCTGGCGCTGATCGGCGGGCTGATTTTGTGGGCCTACTGGCGACGAAGAAGATCAAGATAACGA
>JBBDLY010000049.1:5712-8469 GCA_040878585.1 Pirellulales bacterium | reverse complement strand
GGATCAGCCGGTGACCAAAGAGGAAAGCACCCGAGTCTATAGCGACCGCTAGCGACGGGGTGGCAGCTTGACCGTGCTGGGCGGTGGGGGGAGAATGAGGCCTGATATTGCCCCGTGCCTCGTTACCCGCTTCCCCGCGATGACCTACCGATTCAAATGCCCCAACGGCCACGTGCTGAAGGCCGAGCCGCACATGGCCGGCATGAGGATGCGCTGTCCCCGTTGCCAGGTCGCGGTGGAAGTGCCGTTGAGGCCGGAAGATACGGGCGAAAGCAGCGAGCGTCCGCCAGGTGTCCGGTCTACCTTCGCCGTGCCGAAGCGACGCCCCGGCGCTCCGCCGGCGGGCCAGCGCCAGGAAGTATCAAAACGGCCCGAAGCGCCCAAGCCGGCCGGCGCAGAGATTCGCCGTAAGTCGCCGCCGCCGTTGCCTCGCAAGCAGGAAGCCGGTGATCGCTGGCGCGACGAAGCGCGGCCCGGCGAGTTGCCAGCCCCCGTGCCGGCGCCCTCCAAGGAACCGGTCCCGCCACGGCCGACGCAACAGGCGCCCCCTGCGATCGTCCCCCAGCGGCCAGATGCAACCAGGCGTAGCGAGGAGCCGCCCATTGAAGCGCCGCCGCTTGTCGGCGACGCGGCGTCGCTGGTCGAATCGCCTCCCAAAAGGCGCGGCTACGTCGCCGATCGAGAACGCCGCTTCACGGTGTATTGGCTCGGGCTGGCGTTGTTTTTGGTCGCGGTGATCGGTTTTCTGCCGGCGCGCGGGCATTTCTCGCTTGGCTCGGCCCCTTCGTGGGCGGTCATGGTGTGGTTTGTGACAGCGCTGCAGGTGGCCTACATCATCTACATGGTGAGCATCCCCGACTGGAGCACCACCTGGATCGCAATGCTGGTGTTCGCCGGTATCGCCGCCATGTACGGCTTCATGCTGGCGGTGGCGATCTGGACCGTCGGCAGCGAGGAACTCCGTTTCGGCCTGGAACCAGTCCGGGCGAACGTCGCCCGCTGGTGCGGCGGCATGCTGCTGTTGAGCTTCCTGGCGGCGTTCACCTGCGGCCGCATTAGCCACATGTGGCATAAGCGCTATCGGTATGTGGGCTGACAGTTTGCCCACAAGCATAGTCCATGTCCGACAAACAAGGCGATACACATGAAGAACGTGCTCATCCTCTGTACGGGAAATTCCTGTCGCTCGCAAATGGCCGAAGCATTGTGGGAGTCGCTCGGCGGAGGCGCATGGCGTGCCGAGTCGGCCGGTTCCAAGCCGAGCGGCTACGTCCATCCATTGGCGATTCGCGTGATGAAGGAGATCGACATCGATATCTCGGCGAATACGAGCAAGTCGCTGGCGCAATTCCAACAAAAAGACTTCGATCTGGTCGTGACCGTCTGCGACAACGCCCAGGAAGCGTGTCCGGTGTTCCCCGGCGCCAAGGAAACCCTGCACTGGCCCTTCGACGACCCGGCCGACGCCACCGGCAGTGACGAGGAACAGATACCGGTGTTTCGCCGGGTGCGAGATGAGATCCGAACGAAGATAGCCGCCTACTTGAAATGACGTCAACGATGAAATCGTTTCGCAAAATACTCACGTTCAATCTGCCCGCGCGGATGGCATTCCAGCGGATCACCGACGAGGTTCAAGCGGCAGTCGCCGAAAGTGGCGTGTCCGAGGGGTTGGTGCTGGTCAACGCCATGCACATCACCGCCAGTGTGTTCATCAACGACAACGAACCGGGCCTGCACCGCGACTACAAGAAGTGGCTGGAGCAGTTGGCCCCGTTCGACGCCTCGCCGCTGCGATATCACCACAACAAGACGGGCGAAGACAACGCCGACGCCCACCTGAAACGGCAGATCATGGGCCGCGAGGTGGTGGTGGCCATCACCGACGGCAAACTCGACTTCGGCCCCTGGGAGCAGATATTCTACGGCGAGTTCGACGGCAAACGGAGCAAGCGGGTATTGATTAAGGTGATTGGGGAGTGACATGGAGACATGATCGAAGAACTGACAATCACAGAATCGGATATTGTCGGCAAGCGAATCAGGCGAGTTCTTCAAACACCTTGGACAGACCCGGTCGTGCATTGCCAGGGGCTCGGAGAAGCGGTTTATTGTACCGTGGTATTTGAGCTTGAGTGCGGCGGTCGTTTTTGCACGGTTCACGGCAAGTTCTACCAGGCTCCGTCCGCTGGCGAGGAAACACTTTCCGACGCCGAGGTGTTCGGATACAAGGAACACGCTTTTCTCGGCCACGAAATCGAAGATGTCATTGCCGCCAAGTTTTATGGCGTCCAGATATTCTTTATACTTTCGAACGGCTCATGCGTAGCCGATCTCGAGACTGATTCAAACGGCAACCGGTTCGTCGTGTTTCCTCAAGATACGATTGAGGAGTTTCATTGTGGGCCGTTCAAGAGGTACTGGCAACAAACGGAGTGGCATCCGCCTCCACGCACAACACCACGCCCACCGGAGCCGATAGACGTTAACCTGATGTTCACGTTCCGCGGCCTGAAGCCGCCAACATTGCAATTATTGAAACGCGACTATGCGTTCGTCGACTACTCGCGGATTGAGGAGAATGGTCGCGCAAAGTACGTGGGCACTTTGTTTCTGACGCAGAGCGATGGCTTCTGGAAAGGCAAATTAGCGAACGCGCAATTGGGCGTGTATCGGTTGCGGCCCCTTGTACCGGGTTACGTGGGCTTTCGCGAAATCGAGGTCGAGGAATCAACCACAGAACTAGGCGTTATTAGT
>JBBDLY010000049.1:0-5612 GCA_040878585.1 Pirellulales bacterium | reverse complement strand
GTATTGACGCGGCTGCCGTATACTTATGTTGGTCCGTCAAAGGGCCATCGAAGAACGAGACAATCAAGTATTCATACTTTTAAGTACCAACCAACGTCGCCGTTGGAGGAATGCCATGACAACCACTGAAATTGCACATGTCCTTCTGGATGATCGTGGCGTCGCCTGGATCGACGACACGCGAGTCAAAGTAATCGAGGTGGTGATTCCACACTTTGCCCACGGCTGGAGCCCGGCAGAGATGCACCGTCAATATCCGCATCTTTCACTTGCGCAAATCCATGCAGCTCTCGCATATTACTATGATCACCAGGAGGTCCTCGACGCGGACATCGAGCGGAGTATAGAACTTGCGGAGGAGCTACGTCGGCAAGCACTGGCCCACGGTGATTCACCGGTCCACAAACGCCTTCGCGAAAAAGGCCTGTTGCCGTGAGCGTTGCGTTGTACATGGACGTCCACGTGCCAAGCGCGGTCAGTGAATGTCTGCGGCTTCGCGGCGTTGACGTGCTTACCGCTCAAGACGATGGAACGACGCGGATGCCCGACCCACAGTTGTTGGACCGGGCGACAGAACTAGGGCGCGTCATAGTGACTCAGGATCAAGACTTCTTGGTCGAGGGAGCGGCGAGACAAGCAGCGGGCGTGGAGTTCCGGGGAATTGTATACGCCCACCAGAAACGCTTTAGCATCGGCGAGTTCGTACGAGAGTTAGAACTGATCGGGCTCGCTTCGGAGCCAGAGGACCTGCAGAACCGAGTTCAGCATCTTCCATTGTGACTGTTTTCCACCACGCCTAACTACACTTCCCGCATACAACTTCCCACATCCAACCTGCAACATGTCCAACTTCGACCCCTACGTCCACTGGCTGCAGATCGACACGCAACGGACGCCGTTGCACTATTACTCCTTACTCGGGCTGGAGGACTTTTGCAGCGATCCGATCCGTATCGCCGAGGCGGCCGACGAGCGGATGGGGCAGGTGCGGCAGCACCAATTGGGCAAGCGGGCCGAGGTTTCGCAGCAGGTGCTCAATCAATTGGCGGCGGCCAAGGTGACGCTGCTGGGGGCCGACTCGAAACTGGCCTACGACGAGCAACTCCGCGGCTGGCTTGCCTCGCAACAAGTGTCGGCGTCGCAATCGACCGCCGCCGAAAGCTTCGCCCCGGCGGCGCCGACGCACGCCCTGGAGGAAGAACCAGCGCCGGCCGGCTTCTCCGGGTTTGAGGCGTCGGCCCCGCAAGCCGGCCCCGACTGGCCAACGGCCCCCGTGCCGCAAGCCGCCGACGCGGCCTCGACAGCGGCGACCTCGCCAGCGTCTGGCGAATCGCAGCCGCGACCCATTATGAGCCGGCAAATGGCGTCGTTCCTCAACGCCTACCTGGTGCCGATGATCTGGGGTTCCATCCTGTTCGCCTTGATGGCGGTGTTTGTGATACTGCTGCTTACCAACAGCGGCCGCCGGACCGGCACCGTGGACAAGAATGGGGTCGAAAAGCAAGGATCAGATGCCGACGTCGGCACCCAGCGGCAAGTCATCTTCGATCAGCGGCAAGTGCTCGACCTTCCGCCCGGCGTGGCCCTGCAGCGCGACGACGGCGACGTGATGCTGGAGGCGGCCAACGCCCAGCTTACCGGCACCGCCCAGTTGACCGGCGAGTACGTCTCGGGCTTGACCGGGCCGGAAGACTCGCTGACCTGGGAGTTTCATATTCTCAAGCCGGGCATCTTCCAACCGATCGTGACCTATTCCTGCGATGCGGCGAGCGAGGGGGGAGAGTTCAAAATCACCGCCGGCGACTCAAGGGGCTGGACCAGGGTGCGCGACACGGGCGGATTCAACACCTTCGCCGTCCGCGAAGCCAATAAGATGGTGATGCTCAAACCGGCCGGGCGGCACACGTTGACCCTCTCGGCGGCCGATGTGCCCGGGGGCTCGCTGATGAACGTGCAGTCTATCTTGCTGAAACGCAACGAGAGCGGCACGATGCGGCGGAACTGATCCACTTGAACTTATCCGCATCCACCCCTTTGAACTGGTCCGCTGCCCGTTGACGAGGCGACTTAACCCCGCTAAACTTGCCCGTTTATCGCAATTCACTCCCTCCCACCGGGAGAGGCTAGCTTGCCCAGCGCCGTTGGCGTACGTGGCTGCGGCGTCTCGCCGCAGACGTGGGCGTTCACTCTTTAAGGTAACCGATCAATGGCGAAAACAGCAGTCAAGAAGCAGGCGAAAGCGGCCAACAAGCCGACGCAAATGGTCTATTACTTCGGCCAAACCAAGACCGAGGGCAACCGGCAGATGAAGGAGTTGCTTGGCGGCAAGGGGGCCAATCTTGCCGAGATGACCTCGATCGGACTGCCGGTGCCTCCAGGCTTTACAATCACGACCGAGACCTGCGCCGCTTACATCGCCAGCGGCAACAAGTTTCCAGCCGGATTGATCGACGAAGTAAAGAAGAACGTCGCGATGCTGGAAAAGGAAACCGGCAAGCGGTTCGGTTCCGCTGGCGATCCCCTGTTGGTCTCGGTCCGCAGCGGCGCAGCCGCCAGCATGCCGGGCATGATGGACACGGTGCTCAACCTCGGACTGAACGACGCCGCCTGCGAGGGGCTGGCCGCTAAGAGCGGCAATCACCGCTTCGCGCTCGACGCCTACCGCCGGCTGATCAACATGTTCGGCGACGTGGTGATGGGGGTCGATCACCATGCCTTTGAACACGAATTCGACCGCATCAAGAAGAAGCACGGCGCCAAACTCGATACCGATCTGGGCACCGACGGACTGATCGAACTGGTCGAGGCCTACAAGCGGGTCTACCACAAGCACACTGGCGAGAAGTTCCCGCAGGAGCCGATGGAGCAACTCGAAAAGTCGATCGCCGCGGTCTTCAATAGCTGGACCATTCCGCGGGCGGTCCGCTATCGGCAGATCAACGAGATCACCGGCCTGCTCGGCACGGCGGTCAACGTGCAGACGATGGTGTTCGGCAATATGGGACAGGACAGCGGCACCGGCGTGGCCTTCACGCGCGATCCGTCGACCGGGGCGAACGATTTCTACGGCGAGTTTCTGGTCAACGCCCAGGGTGAAGACGTGGTGGCCGGCATTCGCACGCCGCTGCCGGTGATCGAAATGAAAAAGTGGAAACCCAAGGTTCACAAGCAACTACTCGAAACGAAGAAGAAGCTCGAAGAGCATTACAAGGACGTGCAGGACTTGGAGTTCACCATCGAGAACGACAAGCTCTACATTCTGCAAACCCGCAACGGCAAGCGAACCGGCCCGGCGGCGGTGCGGATCGCCTGCGAGATGGTCAAGGAAAAGCTGATCGACGAGGAGACGGCCGTCTTGCGGGTGCCGCCGAACGATCTCAATCAACTATTGCTGCCGTCGTTCGACCCCAAGGGACAGCGCAACGTGCTTTGCAAGGGTCTGCCGGCGTCGCCCGGCGCGGCGGTCGGACGACTGGCCTTCACCGCCGAGGACGCCGCCGAGAGGACCAAGGCGGGCGAGCGGGTGTTGCTCTGCCGTCGCGAAACCAGCCCCGAGGACGTCGAGGGGATGCACGCCGCGCAAGGCATTTTGACCAGCACCGGCGGTATGACCAGCCACGCCGCGGTGGTCGCCCGCGGCTGGGGCAAGCCGTGTGTGTGCGGCGCAGGCGACATCGATATCGACCACAAGAAAGAAACGGCCACGATCAACGGCAAGAAATACACCCGCAAGGATGTGTTTTCGATCGACGGCGCCACGGGCGAGGTGATGGCGGGCGAGGTTGGTACGATCGAGCCGGAACTGAGCGGCGACTTCGCCAAGTTGATGAAATGGGCGGACAAGTACCGCACGCTCGGCGTGCGGACCAACGCCGATACACCGGACGACGCGGCGCGTGCTCGCGAGTTCGGCGCCGAGGGCATCGGACTGTGCCGTACCGAGCACATGTTCTTCGAGGGGGAACGCATCAAAGCAATGCGGGAGATGATCCTGGCGGAGAACGAAACGGATCGGCGCAAGGCGCTGAAGAAATTACTGCCCTACCAGCGGAAGGACTTCGAGGGCATCTTCGAGGCGATGAAGGGGCTGCCGGTCACGGTTCGCCTGCTCGATCCGCCGCTGCACGAATTCCTCCCCCACGACCCCAAGGCGCAGCAGAGCCTGGCCGAAGAACTGGGAGTAAAGCCCAGCTATGTGAAGCAGCGGGTGGCGCAACTGCACGAATTGAACCCCATGCTCGGCCACCGCGGCTGCCGCCTGGCGGTCACCTATCCGGAGATCCTAGAGATGCAGGTCACGGCAATCGTCGAGGCCACGATCAACTGCTTGAAGAAGAAAATCAAGGCCGTGCCAGAGATCATGATCCCGCTGGTCGGCACAGTGAAGGAGCTGGCGATTCTCCGCAAGCTGACCGAGGAAACGATCGAAAAGGTGAAGCACGACAAAAAGTTCAGCGGCAAGCTGGACATCTTGATCGGCACCATGATCGAGATCCCGCGCGCGGCATTGACCGCCGACGAGGTCGCCACCCAGGCAGACTTCTTCAGCTTTGGCACCAACGATCTGACGCAAATGACCTTTGGTTACAGCCGCGACGACGTCAACGGTTTCCTTCCCGACTATCTGGAGCAGGAGGTGCTGGAGAAGGATCCGTTCCAGTCGCTCGACACGGTCGGCGTCGGCCAATTGGTGGCGATGGGCGTGGAAAAGGGACGGTCGACGAGCAGCGATCTCAAATGCGGAATCTGCGGCGAGCACGGCGGCGATCCCGCCTCGATCCGCTTCTGCCATACCGTGGGGCTGGATTATGTAAGCTGTTCACCGTTTCGCGTGCCAGTGGCCCGACTGGCCGCCGCGCAAGCGGCACTGCTGGCCAAAAAGTAGCCCGTGCCCCGCGGCATCCAGCCACAGCGCATTACGTCGCTGTGGAGCCGCAGCGAGCAACGTGACTGTGGCTTCCAGCCGCAGACAGAAAACGCGAAAAGCGAATCGCGACGTCCAGTCGCGATTCGCTTTTCCATTGCCGGACGATGTGATACGAGCAGTCCGCTCGCTGCCTTCGCCGGTACATTTCCGGTCCAGGTTTGTTTATCCCCGGAGTAATAGTATTTTTCCGTGACGGCAAGCCCCCAGGCTCCATTCGGTGGCTGGAAGCCCCAGATACGACGCCTGGGGCTGGAAGCCCCAGGCACGAGTTACTTGCGGGCCTTGTAAGCGTCGCGTAGATCACGTACCTGATCGTGGCCCGCTTTTACTTGCGCATATTGTTGCTGCAAGAGGTCGTTCATCGCGCTGCCGGCGGTCTCCATAAGCGCCTTCTCGTAGGCTTCCTTGATCTGGTCCTCGCCCCGCTCGGCCTCGGCAAGAATCGCGTAGTTGTCGCCACCGCTGATCATGCCGCGGATATCGATCCACAGACGGTGCAAGGCCGCTGCTGCCGATCCGTCTTCCTGCGGCTCTTCGTAATTGAACGCGACATAGGTTTGTAATTCGGCGGCGAAGGCGGATCGCTCCGTGCCGAGCGTGCGGAACAAGTCGGCGATTCCAGGATCCTTGATCTGCTCGGCTGCTTCGCTGAAGCCGCGCGAAGAATCGATATTCACTTGAATCA
>JBBDLY010000048.1:6078-8542 GCA_040878585.1 Pirellulales bacterium | reverse complement strand
ACGACGACGAACATAGCCAGGAACACCACATCGAGCATGATCGAGGCCCGCGTGCCGAGAAAGCCGTCGATACCGGGAAATTCCCCGCCCGGCGGCTGTCCGTAGGCCGGGGTCTGGGCCAGGACGACGGCCAGCGACGCCCACGCCGCGATCCATGTTTTGTTTCGCAAGGATTTCATCAAGTTCCAGTCGATTGGCGTGGCGAGCGGGTGGAAGAGAATGCGAACGACTCGCCGAGCACCGTTTAGCTGCGGGGGGAAATGCGATAAATTGGAGCCATCAAATTAACCGGAAGGAGCAGATATGTCGATTGAGGCGCTGATTTTCGATTGCGACGGTACGCTGGCCGACACGATGCCGCCCCACTATGAGGCGTGGGTGGCGGCGCTTGCGCCGCATGGGCTGGAGTTGACCGAGGAACGCTTCTACGCGTTGGGGGGCTGGCCGGTCAGCCGGGTGATCGAGCTGTTGGCTCGCGAGGCGAGCCGGCACGACCTGGACGTCGATGTAATCGAGGCGGCCAAGCAATCCGAGTTCGACCGCCGCCTGCACCTGGTGGGGCCGATCGCGCCGATCGTGCAAATTGCCGCCGATCATCGGGGCAAGCTGCCCATGGCGGTCGCAAGCGGCAGCCGTCGCGAGGCGGTCCGCCAGATCCTCACGCACCTGGAGATCATCGACTGGTTCGAGGTGTATGTTGGCGCCGAGGACTCCGCCTGCCACAAACCCGAGCCGGGCATCTTCCTGGAGGCCGCCCGGCGGTTGGGGGTGGCTGCGGAGAACTGCCGCGTCTACGAGGACACCGACGTCGGCATCGAAGCGGCCGAACGGGCCGGCATGACCTGGGTCGACGTCCGCCAATACTACCAGCCGCGGCGGATTACCGCGTAGTTGGTAGCCGTCGGAGGTAGCGGAATTCGCCAGAATTCCGATGCGCTACAGTTTGCCGCGAGGCAGCGGAACTCTTGGGGAGTTCCGCTACGATTATCCCCATCTTCGGGATGCTGCACGTTTTGGTTGCTATAATGGCACTCAGTGGTTACTGATCGCTAACGGCTGATCGCTGACAGCTAGCGTCTCCACCGTTGACGTTGACTGCGCCGTTGGCAACATGCAAATTAAAACGACTGGCGCTGGTATTTCTTGGTTCCTGCCGTGGATTTGACCTTGTCCTCCCACGCATCAAACGATATTGTTCCGCTCGCTGGTCCGCCGGTTCGTGCCGTCGACCGTGAGAATCGGCCTCGGTTTTCCTGGTTTCGGCGGTTTGTGTTGGGTGCCGTCGGCCTGACGTTGATGGCCTTGCTGGCGATCGCCGCCTGGTTGGAACCGGACCCACGCCAGTATGGAACCCATCAGCAGTTGGGCCTGCCGGCTTGTACGATTGAGGTGCTGTACGGCATTCGCTGTCCGTCTTGCGGCATGACGACAAGTTGGGCCTGGATGATGGACGGTCGACCCGCGAAAAGCTGGCAAGCCAATGCCGGCGGCGCGTTGTTGGCCTTGGTGTCGATCCTTGCCGCACCGTGGCTGTTGGCCTCGGCGGCGGCGGGCCGCTGGATTGGCGGACCGCTGAATGAGTGGTTCGTCGTGTTTGTTTCGCTTGCCATCGTGACCGTTACGTTGGTGGAATGGAGTTGGCGGGTTTGGTCTTAGTCGTCGCGGCCTCCGCGGCAGAACGCTTGGAAGGAAAAACGATGGAGCGTTTTCTTTCGCGGCCGGCCTGGCTGCTTTTCGCCCCCCTCGGTCTTTTGGTGGTCGTCGCCAATATCGGCTGCAGCATCGTGGCCACCGGACTGTGGGCGATCGATCCCAACGACCGCACGGCCGAGTACGACGGCCTGAAAAAACAGCGCGTGGTGGTCGTTTGCCGGCAAACGAACAGCCTGGAATACCGCAATAGCGGCGTCGCCAAGGTGCTCGGCGTGCAAGTGGCGAAGAAACTCAAGGACGAGGTCAAGGAGATCGAAATCGTCCCGCAGAGCGATGTCGACGACTGGCTCGACAACAACGAACTCGTCTCATATATCGAGATCGGCAAAGCACTTCAGGCAGACAAGGTGGTGGCGATCGACTTGGAGAATTTCAACCTGTTCCAAGGGTCGACTCTGTTCCAAGGCCAAGCGGCCGCCCAGGTGGTGGTGTTCGACGTTGCCACGGAAGAAGAAGTGTTCGAACGGGTGCCGCTGGAGACGCTGTATCCCCCCTCCACGCCGGTCGCCCGCGACTCCAGCGTGTCGGAGGCGCTGTTCCGCCGCAAGTTCGTGGAGGTGCTGGCCGATCAAATCGCCCGCACCTTCTATCCGCACGACTCCCGCCAAGCCAACGCCAAGGACATCTTCTTTTAGACAAGCCTGTAGCTGAACTCGCGAAGAGTTCAGTGCAAGCCTGTAGCTGAACTCGCGAAGAGTTCAGTGCGCCACGCTCGGCGCGGCCACTTGGCAAACTCTCGGGTCACAGTGAT
>JBBDLY010000048.1:0-5978 GCA_040878585.1 Pirellulales bacterium | reverse complement strand
GTTCAGTGCGCCACGCTCGGCGCGGCCACTTGGCAAACTCTCGGGTCACAGTGATGCCCGGCGCTCTGAATTCTACGCGAATTCAGCTACTCCCGAGCGCTCTGAATTCTGGGCGAATTCAGCTACCGGCCTACAGCTTGGGCGGTTCCCGCTTTGGTTTGCGGTCGATCATGCGACGCTGATCGTCGCGCGGCTGCGGATTGTTGTTGTTCCCCGCGGCCGGTCGCGGTTCGTTGACGCCGGTGTGCTTCTCGACCCATTTCCATCCCATCGGGTCGGCCAGTTCCTCCTGGGCGAGCAGCGCCCAGGGCGTGCCGGGATGATCGTCCACGACGCGTTGCAGATACATTCGCGCCAGTTCGGCTTCCTTCTCGATGGCACTGCCCGAGAGCACCTCGTCGGTCGCTTCCAGCGACCAGGTGTCGTTCTTGGCATCCTGGAACTCCATGCCCCGTTTCGCCTCGGCCAGCATGTGGTTGTAGCCGACCGTGCGGACCTTGATCGCCAGGATTTGCCCCATGGCCAGATCGAAGCCGGCCTTCCAGCGGGGACGCAGAATTTTGTCGCGATCCTTGGCGCCGCGGGTCAGCACGTTGTAGACCGCCGCCAGCCGCGGTTCCAACTTGGCCGCTTCGCGTTGGGCCTCGGTCAGATCGTTGGCCAGCGCCGCCTCGCTCCGCTTGGGGAACCAGGTTTTCGGCTTGGTCATCTTGTCGATCCACGGCATCGAAGAGGCCTGCACCAGCGCCTCCTTGGCCGCGTTTTCACGCAACACCCGGTTGTACTGCGAAGCCGACACATAATCGGGCTTATACGACCGCATGATCTCTGGATCGAAAAAGTGCTTGATGTACGCCGACAGGTGCTCGGTGTCGTTCCGCGAAACATGCCGACCGACCTGCCGATTGGGGTGAACCGAAAAGTAAATGCCGCCCGTTTCGACGCACAATCGCGTCAGATGGAACGGTCCGAAGCCGGAATCGAGCGGTTCCTCGCGCGGACCTTGCGAACTGAACTTCACTTTCAGCCGTTCCGGCAGGAAGCTCTCCGGACCTTGTCGAATATTGGACCACTGGGCGGACTGATCGAAGTCGGGATCGGGATCGACCCACTTGACTTCGACGTCTTCCCGACCGAACGGGGAAGGAATGCCCACGCAGTAGACCGGCATCACGTAGGTGCGGCAGGCTTGCGTTGCCAGATCGAGCATCTCGGCGGCGTCGTCCCCAGCCTCGTCGGTGAAGATCACGATCATCACGTTCCGCGGATGGGCGCCCATGGCGTACTTGCGATGCTTGTCGGCCGCCTGCTTGACCGCGCCGAAGACGCGTTCCACGCCGGTGTCGTCGTCGCTGATCGCGGCGATCGCGGCTTTGATGTCGTCGATCTGGTCGGTGGGATCCTTGGTCATGAAGGAGATATTGCTGCCAAAGGCCATCACCGAAGTTAGCAGCGGCTTGTCTTCATGCTTGGAAAAGGCGGGATGGTTGGCCGCTTCGATTACGCCCAACTCGTCGTAGATCTGGTCGATGCGGTCGTAGATCGCCGCACGCTGTACCGACAGGCTTATCGACTGGTCGAACAGCCACACGACCATCGTCGGCCGGGCCTCCATCGAATCCTTAATTTCTTGCGTCAGTCGATCGAGTGCGCCCATCGCCCCGGTCGTACCTTGGCCGGCCACGCCTTGCGTCATCAGCGTGTCGCTGAACGTGGTGGCGGTCGGCACGATCACGCTCTCGACTACTTCGATCTCACCAATGTCGGTTTCAACCTCCGGCGCGTCGAGTTCAGAGAATTCTTCCACGATCGGGGCCATCGCCTCGGCCGCCGCGGCGTCCGCCAGGCTGTTGGCCCCTACTTCCGGCCGCTCGATCTCCTGGTACATGAATTCCTCCGGCTCGAGGAATTCCTCCTCCACCAAGGAGCTGCTCAGCACCACCGATTCATCGGCGGGCATGCCGCTGGTCAGCAGCAGTGTCAGCACAATCAGCAACACCAAATGCACGAACAGACTCACCAGCCAAGCGGGCGTGTCGCCGTCGAAGGGTGTTTCCTCTTCGCCCGTTTGAGTCATCCACCAGAGGCGAAGGCGATCGATGGGATTCATGGCAAAACTCCGGAATCATGCTGCCGGATCGCGGCGCAAGGCGTTGCATCAAAACATGTTGAGAAGCCGATCTCGGTTTCATTCTCTACTTATCGTCCGTCCAACGCAAGCAGATTCGCTCAATGCGCTCGCTGCCCGTCTCAGGGGCCGCGCGGCCGACGGCGGTGCGAAATTCACGTAAATCGGTTCGCTACTACCAATCGCCGGGCCGGCCGGAAATTATTCCGTCCCCGCGGCGTAGTTCCCCAGGCTGGCTGTACGTCGTTGATACGGCTGAGGTTGCGCGGCAAGCGGCTCAAATCGCTTGCCAGCCTTGCCACGATTGCACTTACGGCCTTTCGAGACGATCTTCAGGCAGCATCTGGGCACGCCTTGGCGGCTTGCTGATTTGACGCATCCGGCTGTCAGATTTAACATGGATTATAGTGGCCTCGGTCGTTACGCATGGTGCCGGCCGTCGCCGCCGCTGATTGGATGCTCCTCTCCCTGCTTATCCGCCCCTTAAAAACACGAGGCATTTTGATGCAGCGATTCGCCTGTAACGTATTGGGCCTGTTCGTTCTCGCCACCGCCTGCCTGACCCCTGGCTGGGTGCTGGCCGACGACGACGATGAAAAGAAAAAACTGCCCGACCCGGTCGATATTGAACTATTGACCAGGGACCGGCTCAACCTGGCGGCCACCTTTTACCCTAGCGACGAGGGCAAGGAGGCCGTGCCGATCATCATCCTGCACGATTGGAAATCGGATCGCTCCAAGTACCGCGATATGGCCTTGCTGCTGCAGGAAAAAGGACACGCCGTGCTGGTGCCCGACTTGCGCGGCCACGGCGGCAGCACGAGTTTCGCCGGCGACGACCGCCGCAGTCCGCTGCAAGCCACGCGGCTCCGTTCCGACGACTTCGAGAACATGGTCCGGTTCGACATCGAAAGTTGCAAGTCGTACCTGATGGAGCGGAACAATGCCCGCGAGTTGAATATCGAGAAACTCTGCCTGGTGGGCGTCGAGTTGGGCTCGGTGCTGGCGGTGCATTACGCCCATCTCGATTGGTCCTGGCGGCAACTCCCCAACCTCAAGCAAGGACAAGACGTCAAGGCGCTGGTGCTGATTAGTCCGCCGCTGAACTTTCGCGGGATGAAACTGCCCGACAAGTTTAATGAGGACCGCCGCGCCTCACCGTTGGAGAACTATGCCTCGCGCGTGCTCAGTTCCGATGTGATTTCGGTCATGATCCTGTGCGGCAAGGCGGACTCGCAGTCGATGAACAACGCCGACAAACTGTTCGCGATTCTCTCGGCCGGCCGGCCCAAAGTCGCGGAGAAGGATCGACGCGAAAAGCAGTCGCTGTTTCTGTTCCCGTTGGAAACCGAGTTGCAAGCGGGCAAACTCGTCAGCGAGCAGCAATTCCAAGTGCCACTATTTGTGCATGGGTTTATCAACGCACGGCTGGTGAAGAAGTCGCACCCCTGGACCGATCGCACCCCTCCATAACGGCCGTAGGATGGGACCATTGTCCCGTCCGTGAAAACATGTTGATTGGGACGGAATTTTGAACAGAAGGGAACAGAGAAAACAAAGATATGAATTCTCAGTTGTCTCATTTTCCCTCAGTTCGCTCAAACTAAATGATCGTCGTTACGCCCTAAACTTGATAGCGGTAAAGCTTGCTCCATGTATTTTGTCCTGGGCTGGTTCGTCGTGTCTGCTTGCATCAACGCCTAGCGAACGCGATCAGGAATTCATTTGACAATTTTTATCGACTATTCAGGCAACAGAGCGGGGCAAAGTCAACAGAGCATAAATTTCTTTGTGCTCTCTGTTCCCTCCTGTTCCAACGGACCTGGCAGACGGTTAAAGCACTGGGGCCATTGTCCCGTCCGTAGCGGAATTCGCCAGAATTCCGACGCATCGAAATGAACACCACGTCACGGAACTCTTGGCGAGTTCCGCTACGATGAATGCACGGACGGGACAATGGTCCCATCCTACAAGGTGCTTCAGTTGCGGCGGATCGGCTCTAGCGGGGGCGGATTTGCTCGCAATGGATTGATCGCGGCGCTCGGCTTGGGTTCTTGCTCGCTCCGATCGGCTTCGGCCGCCGTCCCGTACAGTTGCGGAATCGCCGCGGCGGCTTCTTCCGAGACGGCCTGGCGTGGCCGTTCGCGCGGAGGTATTTTGATCTTCGCTCCCAGCGGCAGGATTTCTGGGTTGTCGAGCGTCGCGGCGTTCAGCTCGAAGATCTCCCGATAGCGGTCGGGGTCTCCCAGGTAGCGCTGCGCCAGCCGCGTGAGCGTATCGCCGTCGCGAACGACGTGCAGTTTGAGCGGCGGCGCCACCACCTGCCGGCCGACCCGCTCGTCCGAGCGACTGGTCCGCGGAGCGACCGGTACCAGTTCGTCCGCGCCGTCGCCGGTTGCGGCCTGCTGCGCATCGGGCCACGGCCAATTGCCTTGGGGCAGTGTTCCCGGCGGCAGTACATTGCCCGGCGGCTCCATGAACTCGCCAAACAGCGGCTCATCGGTCAGCCTCGGCAGTTCCGGACGCAACTGCGGCTGAAACGACGGCGGCCCCCCTGTCTGGTTTGGGGCGGTTGCATAGCGCGCGTCCGACGGCGGGATCGTTTCCAAACTGCCGTGCGTGCTCGCCGTGGGGGCGGTCGGTTGGTGCAAGCTCTCGACCGGTGTGAGCAGCGTCGACCGGGGGGGCGCGGATTCTTCCGGCTGGCGAAAATGGACCGTCGATTCGGCCGGCTTATCCGCGGGCGTTGTCGGGGCCGGCAGCGGAAAGACGAAGGCGCCGATCAGCCCGGCCGCCAGAATCACGGCAATCAGAGCGATACGTTTTTCGGTCGCCATCGACAGCCCCGCCGAGAGAGTCAACATGGGACGATTCGCTGCAAGCCGCTAGCCAGGCAAAGCGAATTCGCCACCTTCTCTTATCGGCCAACGCAGTAGTCGGTCTTGAGGGAAAAGACTGGGCGTGGCCCAACGACCGCAACCAAGGCGGACGGCCGAATGTGGAACGATGCAAGCGAGGCATGCCGCCCTAGCACATCACATGCCCTTGCTCCGTAAGCTCCACGTGAGCACGGCACCAGTTAGATTTGACGCGACACTACGCTCCGAGCGAACTGATCAGCAGCAACAACACCACGATCGCCACACCCACCACAACCCCAATGACGACGTACTGCCACAGCAGTGCTAGGCAGGCCATACCCATGGCGACGGCCGCGATCGCAGGTTGCGTTTCTCGCCCCCAAGAGAAAGCACCGAACACCAAGCCCAGCAGAGAACAGCCAGCCGCGGCCAAGCTAAACTGATTCAATGCCGCGTCCCGTTCGTCGCGGCGCTTTCGTTCGGCCGCTTCGCGTGCAGCTTGTGCAAGTTCGCGGGCTTCGATCTCCTGCGGCGATTCTTCTTTTGCGCTACCAAATGTAAGCGAGAACTTGTCAGTCTTGAACGTTACGCCCCCTTCCAGCTCCGGAATCTCCCGCTTTGCTTCCTCCGGTCCCTCGCTCTCGAAGGGCAGGGGGCGGTCCAGCGCAATGCCGGGCATCACGGCCAGCCCCAGCGCGACGGCGCCGACCAGCAGCGCTGCGATACCAAACGCGTGATCTTTCATGAGGGATTTACTCCGTTGCCGTTGAACACGTTCAATAGATCGCTGAAGTCGGAGTTGACGAACATCAATTGCCTCGCCGTTCGTGGAACCACTGATGGGAGAAATCATTCAATTGTAACATGCCGCGCCACACGAAGTGAACGGCGATAGTGTGGATCGTTCCCGAACACCGCTCGTGTTACTGAGAGGCTGTGAAAAAGTCGGCATTAAACATCAGCCGGAGGGCGCTAGCCCCCGGTTAGCG
>JBBDLY010000047.1:0-1539 GCA_040878585.1 Pirellulales bacterium | reverse complement strand
TGCATACTCGCGAGAGCGACGACGACGTTCTGGCCATGCTGCGCGCGGCGCGTCAACGGGGTCCGTTGCGCGGCGTGATGCACTCGTTTTGCGGCACGGCGGAGACGGCCGCGGAGTGTCTGGCGCTGGGACTGTCGATCAGCTTCGCCGGCATGGTCACGTTCAAGAAGTCGGTCGAGTTACGCAAGACGGCCGCGACCATTCCGGCCGATCGCATTTTGATCGAGACCGACGCGCCCTATCTGTCGCCCCATCCGCTGCGCGGCAAACGGAACGAGCCGGCCCAATTGGTTCACACCGCCCACTGCCTGGCCGAGACGCGCGGCGTGCCGCTGCAAGAGTTCGCCGAGCAAACGACGGCGAACGCCTTGGCGCTGTTCGGCCTGGGGTCGACGTAGAACTACGCCCCGTACAGCGGCACGCATTCTCCCAGACGCGAACCTTGTTCATCGGTGATGGCGTAGCGCTTTGGCCCGCGATTGCAAACCGCCGCGTGGTCGCCTTGCTTGTTGAGCAGGAACAGCCGCACGTCGCGCGTGCCGCGGCCTTGTTCGTCGCGATCTTCAGGCGGGCACTTCTCCGCGGCGCGACGCAGGGCGGCCAGACCCGCGTCGAGCGGCGATAGTCCGCGACGCATATATTCCACCGCCAGGAAACTAGACAGATTCTGCATGTTGTTCTCGCCGTGGCCGACACTGCCGCAACTACCGACGTCGTTGTCGACATACAGACCCGCCCCGCAAATCGGCGAGTCTCCCACTCGGCCCGGCGGCTTGAAGGCGTGCCCGCTGGTGCTGGTGCAACTCGATAGATTGCCTTGTTGGTCGACGCCGCCGCAGTAGATGGTTCCCCTCGGCCGCTCGCTGTGGCGGGCGACGTAGGCGGCCACTTCGGGATCGAGCTGCACGTCGTCCGGAGGCAGCCATTCGCCGCCGCTAGTCGCCTGCCAATACTTCCAGATCTTGCGAGCCTTGTCCGTAAGCAGGTCTTCCTCGGCGAAGCCGTTGGCCAACGCGAATTGCAGCGCCCCGGCGCCGGCCAGCAACACGCGATCGGTGCGCTGCATCACGGTCAGCGCTACCCGCGCGGCATGGCGAACCCGCTCCAGGGCCGCGACCGCGCCGACGCGGTGTGTCGGCCCGTGCATCACCGCGGCGTCGAGTTGCACCACCCCATCGGCGTTTGGTAATCCGCCATAGCCGACGGTCGGATCGTCCGGGTCGTCCTCCACCAGGCCGACGCCGGCCACGCACGCTTCGAGTACGTCTGCCCCGGCAAGAATCTGTCGGTGGGCCAGCTCGGTGGCGGCGACGCCGTTGTGTGAGGCGATCACTTTCGGCATGGATGTTCCTCATTCTTCTCGCTCATGGCTTGGCCTCCCCACGGTTAATAAACTGCGCGGTCGCATGCCATGCAAGTCCCACGCCAATCAGCGCCAAGCCGGCCAGCCAGTACCGCATTTCCACGAAGAACGCCAGCAAGAGGCAAGCGGCCAGACCTACGGCGGCAATCCAGCGGGGATAGAGCCGCGACTCGCTC
>JBBDLY010000046.1:0-8574 GCA_040878585.1 Pirellulales bacterium | reverse complement strand
ATGGGCGGTCAGCGTCTTTCCGCCGGTGACGCCGAAATAGAGTCGATGATTTGGATACTCCGCAAATCGGCCTTCGCTGGGACATTGGTAGACGCCAATCGTCTGCGTGGCTAATCCGCTGTTGGCGTTCCACCACGCGGCCCAGCCCCAGTTGACGTCATAGTCGTAGCTTTGCTCGATGTTTCTGAGTTCGAGAAACGGCAACATGGCCACATACATCGGATTGCCGCGGCAGTCGTTGCCGCTGCACTGCTCGGGAATGCTGATCGACGCGCCAGCCGGGAACGCGCCATACGTGAACTCGTAGTTGAGCAGCGCCAAGCCGATTTGCTTAAGATTATTGCTGCACTGCACCCGTCGCGCCGCCTCGCGGGCGCTCTGCACCGCCGGCAGTAGTAGCGCAATCAGGATGCCGATGATGGCGATCACGACCAAAAGTTCGACGAGGGTGAAACCATGTAGGGGCCGAGCTTTGCCCAGACTCGTAGCGACGACTGAAGGCGTCACTCGACGTTGACCTACATAGCGAAAACCTAGAGACTTGCGTCCTATCATCCTAATACCCTCAAGAGGCTCCCTGATGCCGATCAACGTTCACGTCTGCGGGCCTTCGATCGTGCGCGGCGGCAAATACCTAGCCCGGCACATGCACCAAGTAAAAGGAGTGCCATAGACTGCGGCTCAGGCACCAATTCCGCATGGCTGGCGTTAATGCCCGCCAGCCCGGCGACATAGAGCGACTCCACTTCCAATGCGCTTAGCGCGCGATTCCAGAGGGCGGCGTCGTCGAGCAAGCCGTTGAAATAGCGTCCGCCGTCGTTCAGTAGCAATCGATCCGAGCCAATCACCCACTGGTTGACGTTGACGAGGCCGCTGGGCACGGAGGTAGTGTGGCCAATTAATTCTCCATTGAGGTACAACGACATGAACGCCCCTGATTCCCACACGCCGACGACATGGCTCCCCTCATTAAGCGGGACGTCGACGTTTGTCGATAGAGCGTGGCTTTTGGCACGGAAGTGGAAGTCCTGTCCCTGGTTTGCTGCGTCGTCGCCGTCCATCTGCAGTCCGAAGAAGTCCGTACCGGTGCTGGTCAGAAAGCCGTCCCAGTTGGACTTGGCGTCCGGATTTACCCAGATCGAAAGAGTCAACGCGCTTGACCCATTGCCGATGCCGGGGGCGCTCGTGATGGCATAATCGTTCACGCCGTCGAGGTCCAATGCGCGGCCGATTTGACCGGATGCCCGCACGGTCAAAGGATTTGTGTTCGTGAGCGTAGCGTTATTTCCGTTGACGATATCCTCGACGCCCACGGCGCCTACCACGTCATCAAAGGTCCAGTGCGCAATAGTGCCTTGTTGAACGGGTCCAGAACTGACCGGCGCCAGGTAATCGATCATCAAAGCCGGCCGAGAAGAAACCGTGCCGTGTTCCGAGGAATAGAAATTAACCCGGTTGGTGGCATTTTCCACGGAATTGCGCAGGTAGAACCCGGCGTTTGTCCCGCCACTAATCCAGGTTTTCATGAAACCTACGTCGGACTGAAATTCCAGGTCGAATGTGCCGGTGGTCGACGTCGTATACGGAGTGCTGGCCACGACGGTGTTGACAAAATCGACCCCGGCAGTCCCAGCCCCGCCGGATCCCGCCCAACTGGTTCCGGGGGCATTGCGGTGGTTCCACGTCGAATCGCCGGCGGCCGGATTGCCCGCACCACCAGAAACAAACGAGCCTTCCTGCCAGCCGGCGTTGGCATCGGCGAACTGAAACACCTGCACGGCGCCGCTGCCGGCTGGTGAATAGCTTGCGGTAGTTTCGGTCAATCGCAGCGTGACGTCGGTGATTTGCGAGTAGTTGTCGGCTAGCGCTGTCAAGTCGTATCGCACCAGGCTGCGGCCGGACCACGAGTTATTGAAGTTGCCGACATCAAAATCTTCTCGGCCGCCAAAGTTATTGCCGGCAGCCCACAGAATGAGCATGGTGTCTTCGGTACCAGCATAGCTGCCGACGCTTAGTTCGGGTATTGCCGCACCCTGCTGGAAGGTCACCTGTTCCGCGTTCGCGGGAACGCAGGGCAGCGCTGCAAAAATGCCCGCAAGTAAGAATAGCTCAGCGTGGCGAAGAGTTAACATGTCGTGTCTCCAATTCAGTGAGTTACCAGATATCAGTTTGTGATTGGCACGTATTCCACAATCAACTGCGGTCGCATTTCGACGATTTCGTGCTCGGAAGAATAGAAGCAGATTCGACTGGTTGCGTCCTCGATGTGGTTCTTCAGCAAAAAGCCGGCGTTCGTCTCGCCGTTGGCCCAGGCCTCGACGAAACCTAAATCGCGGTCGATCCGCAGATCGAACGTTGCATTCTTCGTTTGATCGGCACGGTAGCTTTGCGAGGCATGGATGATCGGCGAATAGTCCACAGCTACCGTGCCGACCCCAGGCGAGCCGGCCCAGCCGCGGTGGTTCCAGGTAGCGTCGCCGGGCCTCTGCGGAATACTGTCGCTGCCGGAAGTTTTGCTACCTTCCCGCCAGTCGGCATTGGCATCGCTGAGCCGAAATAGCCGCACTTCGCCCGGCCCGGCCGGGCTGTATTCTCGATCGGCGGTGGTCAGGCGGAGCGTAACCGCACGAATTGCCTGGGCTTTGCCTTTCAGCGAAGAGAGATCGAAGCGGATCAGCGTCCTGCCGCGACGATTTTGCTGCGAGTTGCCAACGTCAAAATCTGTTCTGCCGCCAAAGTTGACATCCGCCGCCCATTCCAGCAATGCCACGTCATCACAGCCTTCATAGGCCGCTCCGGTAAAGGGATCGGGCCGGCCCTGCTGGAAGACCACCGTCTCCGTCTTCCGCGGATCAAGCGGCTGCGACGGCGTTATACGCAAAAATCTGGACGAGGCGGTGGAGGAACTCGGGCTGCCTATCACTCCATTCGAACCGACGCGGACTGACTCGCCGGCATGAACTTGCCGTGCGGCCGACTTGCCGCCGTTGCCCGTGGCGCGCGGGCGAACTTCGACCACACCCTCAAACACATGCATATCAGCGGGGCCTTGCTTGTCGACGCCCACGCCGAATTCCGTCCCCAAGTCAACAAAACTCGCATTCGGCGTATCGACCGTGAAGCCGCTCGCCCTGGGGGGAGTCCTGGCCGTGAGATCGCCGGAAACTAGCTCGCAGCGGTTGTTGCCGCGCGGAACGATCGTGGCCGGCCCCCTTAACAAGACCAACGCGCCGGAATCAAACCGGATTTCAGCCAATCCGCTGCGGAGGACCAGTTGTTCGCCGAGCATCAAGTCCGTTGCCGGATCACCGCCCACGGAGGGAACGCTTTCCCACTGAGGTTCGTGCGTCCGCACAATTTGCGCGACGAAGTCCTGTGCGTTGCGGGCAAGCTCCGCTTGTTGCTCTTCCCGCGCACCGGGAACCTTGATCAGAGCCAGAGAGAGAACAAATACTGTCACGTACAATCCCGCGACGATCAGCGCCAGCGGCGTAGGGTGCGAAATGACATCGACGAAATTCCACCAAAGGCCGACAGGGGAAAACCGCCGGCCATGCGTGACCACTTCAGACTCGATCATCTCACGGTGTTTATCGGCGTGGGATGCGACGGCTCGGTTGGTCCATGCCAGTTCAGAGTGCATCTCCATGAATAGCAAATAGATTCGCCGCGACTGCTGGTCGCTGGCAAGTTGACCTTCAAGCTGGCTTACTTCGGCCTCGCTCAACTGCCCGTCGGCATACTGAGTCAATTGCGTCCACAGTTCTTGGGAGGGTACCGTCATGGTCGGCCCTCCTTGGACATGTTCCGGTGGATGCACTCCATCAATTGCTTGCGTAGCCGTGACAACTGCTGATAGGCGGCGTCGGAGGAGCGGCCTTCCGCAGCCGCGATTGCCGCTACGGTTTCATTTCCGCCATAGCAGCGCTGCACGAATTGACGCTGGGCGGGCTTCAATTGCGCGAGGCACCCCCGCAAGGCGTCGCGAACCCCGTCCAACCAGTCCGAGGCTTCTTCCCGCTCGCTGCCGAGCCGGGCAAGCAGTTCGTCACTGAATAGATGCCGGTCCCGGCCTTGCTTCACCCGCCAGTTGCGGATGACATTGCGGGCGACTCCACACGCCCAGGCGGTGAAGTCGGCGTCGAAATCGAAGTCCTCAACCCGCTTCCAGAGAATCAGGCTGGTCTCGGAGAACAGGTCGTCGGCATCGTTGACGTTGGCGACGATGGTGAGAATATACCCGTAGACACGCCGCTGATGGCGGACGAACAGATCGGCGAACTCTTGATGTCTTTGGGCGGTGTCCACGATTTTCGCCATGTTTGACGCGATGCGAGAGATTCCTAACTCGCTTAAGCACAAGCCTATTAATAGGTTGTGCGCCGCGAGGAAATCCTGACAGAACTTCCTGGAAATTTCCTTGATCAGTCCGGGCACAACTTAACATTCCTGTAACCTAACCGCCGGTGAAGCGCTGCAAGGACCATTTCCCCCTCAATAGCGCCCCCCTCAATCGCGGACTTGACGCCTCGGCGGCTTCCAGTTAACATTTTGAGTAATCAAAACCCTGTTTTTGTGCCTCAAAATACGAGCCGTTCATGCAACCAGTTACTAACGCGGTGTTGCTTCTCGCCTTGCTTGTCAGCGGGTGTACTCCATCTGCCTCGCCTTCTCCTGGATCGACCGGCATTTATGACGGCGACTACCCGATCCGGGCGGTGGCGACCGTTGGCATGGTGGCCGATATTGTGCGCGAAGTCGGCGGCGAGCGAGTGGCCGTCCAGCAGTTGCTGGGCGCCGGCGTCGATCCGCATCTCTTCAAGCCGACGCGCGACGACGTGGCCCAGATTGGCGGCGCAGACATCGTGTTCTATTCCGGCTTGATGCTGGAAGGCAAGATGGCCGACACACTGATCAAGGTTGGCCGCGGCAAGCCCGTGTTCGCCGTGACGGAAGAAATTGACGAAGCCATGCTGCTCGAGCCGGAAGATCTGGAAGGCCACTACGATCCGCACGTGTGGATGGACGTGGCCGCTTGGGGCGACTGCGTCGACGTGGTCGCCACGGCGCTGTCGGAGTTCGATCCGCCTCATGCAGAAGAATATCGCACTCGCGCCGATCGCTACAGCGCGCAACTCCTAGCGCTCGACGCCTACGGCAAGCAGTCGCTGGCGACCGTGCCGCGGGACAGCAGGGTGCTAATCACCTCGCACGACGCCTTTGGCTATTTCGGCCGCGCCTATGGGCTGGAGGTGATGGGCGTGCAGGGACTGTCGACCGAATCGGAAACGGGCCTGCAGCGGATCAATGAGTTGGTCGACTTGGTCGTCGATCGCCAGGTAAAAGCGGTATTTGTGGAAAGCAGCGTGCCGCGCAAGAACATTCAGGCACTGGTCGACGGCGCCATGAGTCGCGGCTATCAGGTCACGATCGGAGGCGAGCTTTTCTCCGACGCGATGGGCGAGGCGGGCGCCTATGAAGGCACTTACATTGGCATGCTCGATCACAACATTACCCGAGTGACCAACGCGCTCGGAGGGCAGGCGCCGGCGGCCGGTCTAAACGGCAAGCTATCACCGCAACATGAATAAGAACGTCGAAGAGATCATTTCACGAATGCCCGACCGGACTGCGCAGGCGGATCCGAATGCCTACGGCACGACCGAGCACGCCCACGACGCGCCGTTGTCGATCCACGACATGACGGTCGCCTATCATCGCAAGCCGGTATTGTGGGATATCGAGCTGGATCTCCCGGAGGGCCAGTTGGTTGGTGTGATCGGCCCCAACGGCGCGGGCAAGAGCACCCTGATCAAAGCGGTCATGGACTTGGTTCCGAAAGCCTCGGGCCGCGTGATGGTGTATGGCAAGCCGTATCGCAAGAACCGCCACCGCGTGGGCTACGTGCCACAACGTGAAAGCGTCGACTGGGACTTTCCCGTAAGCGTGCTCGACGTCGTTACGATGGGCTGTTACGGGCGAATTGGCTGGTTCCTGCCAGTGGCCGCCAAATACAAGCGGGCGGCTCTGGAGGCGCTCGATCGGGTCGGTATCGCCGAGCTAGCTCCGCGGCAGATCAGCCAGCTCTCCGGCGGGCAGCAGCAGCGCACGTTCCTAGCCCGGGCGTTGGTTCAGCAGGCCGATCTTTACCTGATGGACGAACCGTTTGCCGGCGTCGACGCCGCCACCGAAAAGGCAATCGTGCGGATCCTACAGGACTTGCGGGCCGCGGGCAAGACGGTGGTGATCGTGCATCACGACTTGCAGACCGTGCGGGAGTACTTTGATCACGTCGTGCTGCTGAATATGCGGATTGTCGCCCACGGTCCGACCGCCGACGTCTTCACGACTGCTAATCTACAAAAGACCTACGGCGGCAAGTTGACCTTATTGGATGAAGCGACCGAGGCGATGCGCCGGCAGGAGCGGGCGCTATGACGCCGGATTTGCGACGAATCCGTTTACCATGGTTGGCAATGGTCGTCGTTATCGTTCTGGGATTGTCGTTCGTGGCGGTCGACGCGCTCTACGCCCAGCAGCGTCCGCCGGTCAGTCAATCGATTGCCAATCGTCAATGGCAGTGGCCCGCCTGGGAGCAATGGCGTCGCGTGTTGTCGTTGCAGGACTATAACACACGCGTGGTGCTGTTCGGGGCGACGATGCTGGGCGTCGCCGCAGGTACGATCGGTAGTTTCACGTTGCTGCGCAAGCGGGCCTTGATGGGCGACGCACTGAGTCATGCCACCTTGCCGGGAATTTGTCTGGCCTTTGTTGTGGCGACCCTGCTGGGAGTGGACGGCAAGTCTCTGACGATATTGCTTTCCGGCGCCGCCATGACCGGATTGTTGGGAGTTGCCGCCATTTTGCTCATTCGCCGCTACTCGCACATCAAGGAAGACTCGGCATTGGCCATCGTGCTGAGCGTATTTTTCGGTGCTGGTACGGCGCTGTTGCTAGTAGCCCAAAAGACCCCGGGGGGCCACGCGGCGGGACTGGAAACGTTCATCTACGGTAAAACGGCTTCGATGCTCGCCTCGGACGCCTATCTGATCGCGGTTGTCAACTTATTGGTGGTCGGACTATGCGTGGTGTTGTTCAAGCCCTTCAAGGTGCTCTGCTTCGACGCGCCTTTTGGTGCCTCGCGCGGGCTGCCGGCGCTGCTGCTCGACTCGTTGATGATGGCTTTGGTGCTGCTAGTGACGGTCGTCGGATTGCAGGCCGTCGGGCTGGTATTGATGATTGCCTTGCTGGTTATTCCGGCGGCCGCCGCCAGGTTCTGGACCGAAAACATGGGCCGCATGACGGCCGTATCGGGTTTGCTAGGCGGCATCAGCGCGATGCTCGGCGCCGGTATGAGCGCCTTGCTTCCCAACCTGCCGAGCGGAGCGATGATCGTGATTGTCGCGGCGTGCTTCTTTTCTCTGAGTATGCTGTTGGGTGCAGCGCGCGGCATGCTTGTGCGAGGGTTACGTCGTGTACGCCTCAACCGCAAGGTGGACGCCCATCACCTGCTGCGCGCAATCTACGAACAACTCGAAGCACAGCAGACGCTGCCGTCGAAGATCGAGGGAGCGGTGTCGCCGGCGATCGAGTGGCAATCGTTGTTGCGAATGCGCAGTTGGAGTCGCGGCCGGCTGCTCCGCGCGATCGGTCGCGCCAAGCGACAAGGACTCGTCAAGCAGCTCGACGCCGACACGATTCGCGTAACGGCCAAGGGTTTCGCGGAGGCGGCGCGGGTCGTGCGGCAGCATCGCCTGTGGGAGATGTACCTGATCACGCACGCCGACATCGCTCCCAGCCACGTCGATCGCGACGCCGACCTGATCGAACACGTACTGGACGACGCCATGATCGAAAAGCTCGAACGCCTGCTTCACCAACAACAGCGGCGGGAAACCGTGGGAAGCCCACATCCTTTGTCACTGGAGACGTAGCAAGATCGGCCTGCCAGCCCGTTCTTAACGAAACTGCCACATGATTTTCGCCATCGCAAACTGGGACTGGGCGCTCGACGGTTGGATTATCGTCGCGGGCGTTCTCTGCGCATGTGGCGCGGCGCTGTTGGGAAATTTCCTCGTGCTGCGGAAGATGAGTCTCCTGGGTGACGCCATCAGTCACGCCATTCTTCCCGGCCTGGCCATCGCCTTTCTTATCACCGAGAGCCGTACCAGTTGGGCGATGTTCGTTGGCGCGGCGATCGTGGGCGTGCTGACGGCGGTGTTCACCGAATCGATCCATCGGCTGGGCAATGTCGATGAGGGCGCCGCGATGGGCGTGGTGTTCACCACCCTGTTCGCCATCGGTGTGCTCTTGATCGTTCAGGCGGTCGACCATGTCGACCTCGATCCGGGTTGCGTGCTGTATGGCGCGATCGAAATGACTCCCGAAGATCCGATCATTATCTGGGGGCGCGAAATGCCGAGAGTTGTGGCCGTGCTGGCCGTGGTGCTGGCCGTCAATGCACTTTTTGTTCTGGCGTGCTACAAGGAGCTGAAAATCACTTCATTCGATCCGGAGTTGGCCACGACGCTCGGCGTCAATGCGCGGGTGATGCACTACGGACTGATGACCCTG
>JBBDLY010000045.1:0-1544 GCA_040878585.1 Pirellulales bacterium | reverse complement strand
CCGCCATCGTGAGCCGTTGGATCGAAGTCGCCAAAGTTGATGAATGTCCGCCTGGTACCGCCATCGAGCGCGTGGCCGGCGATCGGATCGTGGCGCTGTATCGCGTGGGAGACGCGTTCTACGCTCTCGACGGCGTTTGCCCCCACCAAGGCGGCCCGCTGGGCAAGGGGGAACTGTCCGGCTGCATCGTGACCTGTCCCTGGCACGGCTGGCAGTTCGATGTGACCAGCGGGCAGCATCAGATCAGCCCCAGCATCCGCCAGCCGGCGTTTGAAGTGCGACAAGACGGCGATTCGGTGCTGGTCCGGATTGAAGAGAACCCGTAAAGGGAGTATTTTCACAACTGGCGCGCTCACGAGGGAACATGAAGCGTGCGGTTCCCTGCATCCCTGGTCTTATACGCCCGCTGGTACCGATTTGATACAGTATCGCGCTTTCCGCAACAGCGACGCGCCCCAGTTGGCGGAGATTTGGCGCAGCGGGCCTGCCTATCGCGGGCTGGCGCAGCCGATGTCGGTGGCGACGCTAGAGACGTACGTCTTTTCCAAGCCGTACTTCCATCGCGAGGGGTTGCAGGTGGCGGAGCAGGAGGGCCGGTTGCTCGGCTTCGTTCACACCGGGCCTGGCCCGGCGGCCGACTTTCAGGGGACCGACCCTCGGGTGGGGGTGGTCTCGATGCTGTTGGTCCACGACCGCGCCCAGAAAGACGAAATTGCCGCCGCTCTGCTGTCGGCGGCGGAGAAACAACTGGTTGCCGCGGGGGCCGAGGAAATCTACGCCTTCGGCGTCGGCAAGATCAATCCGTTCTATCTCGGCCTGTACGGCGGTTCGGCCTCGCCCGGGTTGCTGGAATCGGGACCTCCTTGGATCGAGTTGTTCGAGTCGCGCGGCTATCGGCCGCAGTGGAGCGTCTCCGTTTTGCAACGCGATCTGGCCGGCTTTCGGCCGCCGGTTGATCGGACGCAGATGCAGATTCGGCGGACCTCGATGGTGTTTCCCGTGCTCGACCCGCCGCCGCGCCACTGGTGGGCCGCCTGCACGGTAGGCCCGTTCGATCAGATTCGATTCGATCTCATTCCCCGCGCCGGCGGCGACGCGATCGCCCGAGCCACGTTCTGGAACATGGAGCTGCTGGCGGTCAGTTGGGGCGTTCACGCCTTGGGCCTGGTCGATCTGGAAACGACCCCGGACCTGCGCCGGCACGGGCTGGCCACCTATCTGATTGGCGAAGCCCTGCGACAATTGCACGGCGAAGGCTTCACGCTGATCGAGGCCCAGATTCGCGAAGACGATCACGCCGCCCAGGGCCTGTTCCACAAACTTGGCTTCCAGCAAGTCGACCGCGGCCACGTGCTCAAGAAGACTCTTGTTACCTGAGCGAACCGGTTCCAACAAGATCAACGGTTCATGGAAGCATCGTCTCACGCGGCGACTTCAATACGTACGCCGAAGGCGTTGTACTCCGCACCCTGGGTGGCGGGCTTTCCCACTGTTGCTCGACTCTCCGAGTCGAGAGGATGTGCCAATAATCGTCGACCCCTCCG
>JBBDLY010000044.1:4081-8613 GCA_040878585.1 Pirellulales bacterium | reverse complement strand
CCAGATTCCGCCGGATGGCGTGCATCAGGTGGTTGCCGCCGATCGACAGCGCGTCACCGTCGCCGGTAATCACCCACACGGTCAGGTCGGGACGAGCCGACTTCAGCCCCGTCGCCACCGCCGGCGCGCGGCCGTGGATGGAGTGCATGCCGTAGGTGTTCATGTAGTAGGGAAAGCGGCTCGAGCAGCCGATGCCCGAAACAAAAACCAGCTTCTCCCGCGGCACGCCCAAGCTGGGCAGCACCTTCTTCATCTGGGCGAGTATCGAATAGTCGCCGCAGCCGGGACACCAGCGGACGTCCTGGTCGCTGGCGAAGTCTTGTGGAGAGAGGATGGGGAGACTGTCGGTACTCATGAGAGCACTTCTTCCATTTTGTCGGTGAGTTCAGTAATCGTGAACGGTTTGCCTTTGATCTTGTTCAGGCCGATGGCATCGACCAGATACTCGGCTCGCAGCATCATGCGAAGCTGTCCCATGTTCAACTCGGGGACCAGCACGTGCTCGAAGCGGCCGAGAATCTCGCCCAGGTTGCGGGGGAACGGGTTCAAGTAGCGCAGGTGAACGTGCGACACCGACCGCCCGGCCGCCTGCATCCGCTGAACGGCCGTGGTGCAAGCGCCGTAGGGACCGCCCCAGCTTACCACCAGCAGCTTGCCGCTTGGCTCGCCGTCGACCACTTGCAGCGGAATGTCGGCGGCGATGTTGGCCACCTTTTGGGCACGAAGGTGGACCATGCTTTGATGGTTGTCGGGATCGTAGCTGACGTTGCCCGTCACGTTCGCCTTCTCCAATCCGCCGATGCGGTGCATCAGTCCCGGCGTGCCGGGGATCGCCCAGGGACGCGACAGCCGTTCGTCGCGAGCGTAAGGCATGAACGCCTCGCCGTTCGAGGAGGCGTCGGGATGCGTGACCGGGATCGGCTGCAATTCGCTGACCCGCGGAATCCGCCACGGTTCGCTGCCGTTGGCGATGTAGCCGTCGGTCAGCAACAGCACGGGGATCATGAACCGGGTGGCGATTCGCCACGCCTCGTAGGCGGCGTCGAAACAGTCGGCCGGCGAAGACGCAGCCACGATCGGCAGGGGACACTCGCCATTGCGGCCGTACATCGCCTGAAACAGATCGGCCTGTTCGGTCTTGGTCGGCAAGCCGGTGCTCGGTCCGCCGCGTTGCACGTTGATGAAGATCATCGGCAGTTCCATGATCGCCGCCAGACCCATCGCCTCTCCCTTCAGCGCGATGCCCGGTCCGCTGCTAGCGGTCACCCCCATCACGCCGCCAAAGGCGGCCCCAATGGTCGCGGTGGCCGCGGCGATCTCGTCTTCCGCCTGAAAGGTGCGCACTCCCAGGTTCTTGTGACGGCTCAACTCGTGCAGGATGTCGCTGGCTGGAGTGATGGGGTAACCGCTGTAAAACAACGGCGTCTCGCTGAGCTTGCTGGCGGCGATCAAGCCCCAGGCCAGCGCCTGGTTGCCGGTCACGTTGCGATAGGTGCCTGGGGTCAGCTTGGCCTTGGGCACCCGATACTGGCTGGCGAAGGCCTCGGTCGTGATGCCGTAGTTGAAGCCTGCTTTCAGTGCCGCCCGGTTGGCGTCGGCCACGGCAGGGCGTTTGCCGAACTTGGCGTCGATGTACCGCAAGGTCGGTTCGAGGGGACGATCATACAGCCAGAACACCAGCCCCATCGCAAAAAAGTTGCGGCAGCGGTCGGCCTCCTTGACGCTGAGGCCCATCTCCTCGACGGCCCGGCGGGTGATTTGCGTCATGTCGACCGAGAAGGTTTGATAATCCTCCAGCGAGGCGTCTTCCAGCGGATTGACGTCGTAGCCGGCCTGCGCCAGCGACTTCTTGTCGAAGGCGTCGGCGTTGATGATCAACACGCCCCCCTTCACCAGATCGCTCAAATTGGTGATCAGCGCCGCCGGATTCATGGCGACCAAGGCGTCGACCGAATCGCCGGGCGTATAGATGTCGGTCGAGGCAAAGTGGATCTGGAACCCGCTCACGCCCGCCTTGGTGCCGCGGGGCGCCCGAATTTCGGCCGGAAAGTCGGGAAAGGTGGCCACGTCGTTGCCGGCCAAGGCGCTGGTGTTGGTCAGTTGGGTGCCGGCCAACTGCATGCCGTCGCCGGAGTCGCCGCAGAAACGAACCGTCGCCGCCGACAGTTCGATCATGTTCTTAATGGATTCCGCTTGTCCCGCTGTTTCAGAACCTGATGTGGAGGTGGACATGGTGCGAAGGAATTTTCCTTAACTGCTCCCGCAAGAACGTCGACGTTCGGGAAGCTGACTGAGGTAGGATGAAGTCGTTATTGCCGGCGGTGGCGCCGCGGCTCGCATTCGTTTCTTCTCTGCTGAAGTCTCTATCTTGATTTCTTTTACGTATGTTTTTGTTACGTCGCCGCGGCGACAATCGTTCGTCTTCCGTAAAACGGCCCTCCGAGGCCGGGGCTTTAAGTGTCCGTCGGGGTAGTTGGAACAGGAGGAAACAAAGAGAACGGAGGAATCAAACTCTGTTGACTCTGATCCGCTCTGTTGCCTGTAAAAAGAAAGGAAAATCGCAAAATGAATACCCCGTCTTGTACGGTTGACGTTGATGCAGGTGGATGTGGCTAACCAATCAGGGACGTGAAAACGAATAACACCTACTCCACCAACAAGTTTCCGGCGTACATATCGATCAATTCTATTGAGTCTATATGAGTAAACGGAGCGAAAGGAGACAACGGAGAAGTCTTTTCTTTGTTCTCTCTGTTCCCTTCTGTTCAAACCTCTTGGCCCATTCAATCCGTTTCCACCCTTGATGCCCTGGCCATCCGATACCGCCAACCTACGCTCCTTCTCGTTCGCTTGTGCCGTTGGGGGCCGCCAGATTCAACACCGTCTGGGGGAAATGGTCCACAAAGTAATGCACGATGCCGCTGACCTTGATCATGCCTTGCAGCTTGCCGTCGTCGTCGACGATCGGCAGACTGCGATAGCCATGCTGCTGCATCAGTTGGATCGCCTGGCCAACACTGGCCTGCCGCGGCAAACAGACGACCGGATTGATCATCACGTCGCGGATCGGCATCGCCATGTCGCTGGCGGCGGCGATCAAGCGGATCGCGTCGCGCTCGGTGAAGATGCCGACCGGACGGCCCTCTTCGCTGACGACCGCCGTACCCGCGTTGTGCTGCTGCAGAGCGGCAACCACTTCGCGCACCGGTGTATCGGGATCGAACGCCAACGGGTCGCGGCTTTGCGCCTCGCTGGCCAGATCGCATCGAAGATTACTCGCAAACGTCACTTCCGCCCTTTCCGCTTCCGCTGTCAAACGTCGTTGGCCTTACTGACGCAACTACTATACTTTAACACTTCCCCGCCGGGGGAAGAACTGCAAATATCGCGATTCGTGTTGTTTTCTTCGTCGCACCGCCTTTGCGCGACGACGACGACGGCCGATCCACTCCCGCCGCCGGCGCGGCGAAACCTCATTCCAACTTGTCATAGCCAAGCTCCTTCCCACCCGGCGGTGGCGGGAGCTGCTGGTCTCCAAAGAACTTCTCAATGTGGATGCCGCCGCGATTCTCCTCTTCCAGCAGCCGAATGCGATGCTCCAACCGCTCCATCTGGCGGACGAGCCGGGGCAGGATATTAACCGACTCGTCCACCGCCTTCGGCCGCGGCACGGCCGGATAGCCAAGTTGGCGATGGAAGGCGTTGAACAGGTAGATCGGGTCTTTGCGCCGGTTGGCCCAGGCAATGCGGCCTTCTTTCTCGCCAAACAGCACCGCCACCTCGCGCGAATCGACTGCCGCGCCGCCGGCCGCCTGCCGGGCCTGGTTGATCCGATACAGCTCGCTGCGGACGTAGATCATGTCGCAAATGTCAACAATGCCGACTTGCTGCCGCACCTTGAGAATCCAAGACTTCCAGTCTTCGTTGAATATCGGATCCTCGCTGACCGCCTTCAGCCCCGCGTCGTACCCTAGGCGATTGCGGCAGAGGCATTCGAACTGAAAGAGAAACAGCCCCTGCGGGGACGGCTCACCGCCGCGGAACTCGGCCTCGCGTTGCAGGATCTGCAAGCCGATCTGCAAGTCGAAACGGCCCCGTTCGGCCTCCCCCTCGGCGACCACGAACGTCTGAAACGGCGTGAAATAATGCGACAGCCGCCGCATTGCCGTGGCGAACACGCCATGCAGTCGCAACTCGCTGGCCATGAAGTCGATCGCCATCGGCAGCCGCGTGGTGGCCAGCATCTCCTCCTTGATCGTCGACAGCACCTCCTGACTGGGCGTATCCTCCAACAATCGCTCGCCGAGCGATTTGAAGAAGTACGCCTGTTCGATGTATTCTTCCTTGGGGAGCATGGTGCGAGGCTGGAGGCGTGAGGCTTGAGGCTGGAGGGTTCAGGTTTCAGGTTTCAGGTTTCAGGTTTCAGGTTTCAGGTTTCAGTGGTCAGTGGTCAGTGGTCAGTGGTAAGAGGCTGTGAAAAAAATCGGCCTCCAACATCAGCCGGAAGGGCGCTAGCCCCCGGTTGGCGCCGA
>JBBDLY010000044.1:1916-3981 GCA_040878585.1 Pirellulales bacterium | reverse complement strand
AAAAAATCGGCCTCCAACATCAGCCGGAAGGGCGCTAGCCCCCGGTTGGCGCCGAAAACCCGGCCGCTAGTGCGGCACGGCTGATGTTGTGGGGAAAACTTCTCTCGTCTTTCTGCGTCAAGTCAATTTTTTCACAGACTCTCAGGGGTCAGGTGCTTGGCGAACCTTAATTGGTCCGCTTTCGTCGTCTTGGCGGCATTCCTTGCATTATAACGGTACTGGAAAGCATGTGTCGCGGGGCTGGCATGACAAGTGACCTATTTTCGCTGCGGCTGGAGCCGATGTCGGCTGCTGAGTTCGCCGATTACCTCCAACGGCAGCGACTGCGCTTCGCCACGGCCAAGGCGGAGGTCGAATCGCTGCCGCTGGAGACGGTTTTGCCCGCCGCAAATGAGCAGCTCGCCCGCACGCTGCCGCAGGGACGGCAAACCGCAGGGCATACCTTTGTGAACTTGCTGTCCGTGCCGCAACATGGGGCGCCGGTCACCGTCGGAGAAGCCTGGTACTGGCAGCACGAGACTCCGCTGGGCCGGGAAGGCTATCTGTACGACATCTTCATCCATCCCGAACACCGCCGAGCCGGCCATGGCCGAGCGGCCCTGGCGGCGATTGAAGCCGCCTTGGCACAAGCCGGCTGCCGACAGCTTTGGCTCAACGTGTTTGCGTCCAACACCCCCGCCCGGCGGTTTTATGAAGCGTGCGGGTATTCCCTTGGCACGCTGCACCTGAGCAAGCTTTTAGGTTAGCCCACTAATGAATATGCTGACGCTCGACGAACGAAATCTTCTCCACCGGCAGGTCGTAAATTTCCGTCTTGTCATAGACCGTCACAAACGGCACTTCGGGATGGAATGCAACTGCATTTGGGTGTGAGACACGAATGTCCGCGTCGCCGCACCGTAGCGTGAAGGCGACAAAGGGATCGCTCCGCAACAGGTTTTTGATCTTGTCGAACGTCAGGTCCGATCCGTTTTCCGACATTTGTACCTCCCGGAATCTACTGGTTCACCGCCAGCGCCGGCAGCCACGTGAACAGGTAATACGCCCGCGGCGTGGTCAGGTCGAGCATGGCCGCCATGTCGAGTTGTCGTGACGGGCTTGCATTGGCGCTGGGGCCATTGAGCATGACGTCGATCAGCCCGCGCGGTTGCTCGTACTTCACGACGGCGTATTGCTCGTCTTTCAAGCCTGCCTTGCCGGCGGCCTGTTCGATGGCCTCTTCGATAAAGCCGATCTTGTCGACCAGGCCGAGTTCCAGCGCCTGCCGGGCGGTAAAGATCTGCCCGGTCGTCGCCTCGTTCATTTGCTCCTCGTTCTTTTCCAGTTGCGGCCGGCCGCTGGCGACCACCTGCTTGAAGCCCTCGAAGCTCTCGTTGACGATCCGCTGCAGCACTTCCCGCTCCTGCTGGCGCGCTTCGTCGTCGAGCAAGCGCGTGGGACTGCCCATCTGCTTGAGCGGGCCGCTGGCGATCGAGTTATCCTTGATGTTCCACTTGTCGAGGAACTCCGAGACGTTGTATTGCGGAATGATCACGCCGATCGAGCCGGTCCAGGTGGTCGGCTCGGCGAAGATCGCATCCGGCTCGTCTCCGCACGCCATCGAGACATAGTAGCCGCCGCTGGCGCACAGCCCGCCCATGCTGACGACAATCGGAATGTCCCGTTCGTCGCGGAGTTTGTTGAGATGGTGATAGATGTAGTGGCTGCCGGTGACGGTTCCGCCGGGCGAGTCGACTCGCAGCACGACCGCCTTGACGGCGTCGTCTTCCATTACGCGATCGATCTGCCGCTTGACGAAGCCCTCTCCTTGCATGATCGCGCCTTCCACCGAGATGATGGCGATCTTGTCGTCGGCCCGCGCTTTGCCGGAATGCAGCTTTTCCTCGATGGCCGCGTCGCCGGTCGAGAACCGCTCCACCTGGGCGAACATCGAGAGGTTCGCCAACAGCGAGATTCCCAACATCCCCAGCAGCCCTAGCACGAACAGGATGCTGAACATCCTGAATACGCCGCGCGACTTGCGCGCCGGGGGGGTCGCGCCGGGCCGGGCAACGGCCTCGGCTTC
>JBBDLY010000044.1:0-1906 GCA_040878585.1 Pirellulales bacterium | reverse complement strand
GGGGGTAGGTTCCATGAGAGTCGCTCCTCAATTGGGCTGATCTGAATCGGATCGGGGCGGCGGTGATCGCGCGGGCGGAGAACTCCCACCCTGCCCCTAAATTACTATCTTAGTGGCAGCGGGCGGCGGGGCAATCCGTTTCGGAGCCGCGGAAGGTCGTTTCCAGGCGGCTTTCGCGGCGTGCGGTGTTGCCCTTCAACGCCGATATGGCTTAAAGTAACGGCGCTAGAGAGTGTCCGCCCATGGCAGGCGGGCCGGACTTAACCGTTGCAAGGAGTGCTCGCCGTGTTTGTCGCCGCCAGTAGCGATTGTTTTCCCGAATTGGACCTCGAATCGGCAGTCTCAAGGCTGTCCGACCTGGAATATTCCCGCTTTGAAATTGCCGTCCACGAACGGGGCCAACAGTTGAAGCCCTCCGAACTGGTCGGCGATCTCGACTCGGGCATCGAGAAATGCCGGGCCGGGCATCGACTCACCCCGGTGGCGATCGACGTGGGCATCGATGCGACGGGAGACGCCTATTACGAGCAGTTCGCCGCCGTTTGCCGACTGGCCAAGGCATTGAAAGTAGTCACCGTCTGCGTGCCCGCCTCGGAGCTTGGCACGCCGTTCAACGCCGAGGTCGAGCGGCTCCGCGAGCTGGTCGCCATCGGCGTCAACGACGGCGTGGTGGTCGCGCTAAAGACGCAGCTCGGCTGCGTCAGCCAAGATCCCAGCACGGCCAAGGTGTTTTGCGACAACGTCAAGGGGCTGGGCGTCGCGCTCGATCCCAGTTGCTATCACTACGGCAGCCAGGCGGGCGTCGACTACGATTCGCTGATCCCCTACACCCGACACGTAATCCTCCGCGACACCAACGAACAAACCTTTCAGGCCCGGGTGGGGCAAGGCAATATCGAGTACGGCCGCCTGATCACGCAGCTTAGCCAGGCAAAATACAACCGCGCGCTGAGTGTACACATCCAGCCGGCCGAAGAGGTCGAACACCACGCCGAGTTGAGAAAAATCCGCCTGCTACTCGATAGCTTGTTGTAGCGAGTGCTAGCAGTCGATGTCAAACTTTGCGTTCCGTCCCCGCCAAGTTGCGGAATCGCGGCGACTCTGTCGATAGTGCCTGTTGAACGGGTTCCTCTCGTTCATCGGTTTGACTCGACCCCAGCCAAATTTCACCGCTCAGCGGAGGGCACTATGCGCACGCTACTTTCCATCGCCATCCTGGCACTATGTGCCCAGCCGGCCAGCGCCAACGACATTTACCAACACGGCAGCACCGCCGCCGACGCCTACACCATGGCGACCCAGATCGAAGCCGGCGTGTACGAAGAGGACTACTATTCCTCGGACGGTTGCGGCGATTGCTGCGATCCGTGCGGCAACGCCCACGGCTGCGGACTGTTCGGCCACGGTAAACATGGGTGCCACGGCGCGGGGCGCAAGCGGTTTCAGAACCTGTGGGAAAACTGCAACTGCAACGGCAGCTATAAATTCCCCGTTCCGCCGCTGTACACCTACCATTGGCCGGGACTCTACTCCTGGCAGTTGATGACTGACTACCAAAGCCCGTGGCGCTATCCGGCCATCAAGCCGTATACCGACGAGAATCTGCCGCCAGCGGCGATCGTGCCCGCCTCGTTCGTCTCCGGCGGCAAAGCCACCGCGGGTCCGACCAGCTCCGGCGGCGTCGAGTCGGTGGCCGACAAGATGCGTCGCGTATACGGTCAATAGACCGCGACTTAGCTCGGTTCTTTGCCCCTCGGTTCTTAGCCCCCGGTGAATACACCGGGGGCACTGTGCGGTGTCATAACCGCTTGGTCGCGCCCCGGCGCAGGTGCCGCAAGCTCACTGCCCAGTCACGGCTTGGCAGGCGTTGTCCGTGCCGTGGGCGTATTCACCCACGGCTAATACG
>JBBDLY010000043.1:5235-8646 GCA_040878585.1 Pirellulales bacterium | reverse complement strand
TCGCGCAAATCGCGCGACATTTTGCAACACTTTTGCCCAATCGGGGGGTGCTGTTTTTGTGTTTCTCGCTATACCGGCGCGAAATTCTAATAACGCGCGCGACATTTCGAAAAATTTCGCGGGTTGGCACCTGACGTTGCCCCGCCCTCGGACTTCTTCGGTAGTTCACACTGGCAACGAGCTACCGCTCGGGAGCCAGTGCCACCCAAAAAGTGCAAGGCAAGGGCAAACAGATCGCAAGCGATGCAAGCATTAAGATGACCCGGCGCAGGTTCATAAACTTCGCCCGCAGCGCTGTTGCCTGCGCCGTCTACCTGGTATTTGCCAGTCATGGGCATGCCCGGTCCGCGCTTCACATGCCCATGCTTCGTAAACTGCGCGTGGGCATGGCACCCTAACTTGAAGGTGTCACGAAGCACCGTGCCCCCGGTGTGTTCACCGTGGGCTAACATACGGGCGCCCTGTGGGGCCGGCGCGAGCGATCGTCTCCCCGAGCAAGCTCTTCCTACCGCCGGTACGGCGTCGTCGGGGCGGCGACTTCCATCACTCCGCGGCCATAGCCCCAGCGGTAGATGTCCTGCGTGGGCAGATAGCTGCTGAACATCGGCGTGTGTGATTCCGTCGGCCGCATTTTGGACAGACCTTGCGCCTTCATCATGGCGATCCGCCATTGGCGCTGCGCGGCGGCGTACTCCGCCTTGCGGCGAACCGCGTCGCGGGGGTCGTCCTGGCGCGCCAGTTCCTGCTGGTAGAACCACATCTCCGGAGTCGTTTCGACTCGGTCGGTCGCCAGGCGGATGTGGTCTTGCTCCGCCTTCGCCCCGCGCGGGTGATCGACGCGCTCCTGCGCAGCGGCTTGCGTACCACACCAAGCGACGAACATGCCCGCCATCAATAGCCCCTGGAACTTCATCGCTGATTCTCCTTCGTGGATAACGCAAAAATCGGTACAACGATCGGCAGTCCGGCGGCCTCGCCAACTGCCGTCGAAAAAACGAGGCGTTTCAGGTCGGCCGCTGCCGCGGCCTGCTCGCCTGCCGCATAGTTCCCATTCGGCGCGATACGGTCGTGAGTATTAACCGGAAGCTGCCTAATGAAGCGACTGCCGCGACTGCGATTCCGGTTAGGCAAACAAGGCAACTTCTGCGGCTTTCCCCGCCGCAGACGTCACGGCAGGCAGGTTGCCGAGACATGCTCCAGCCGCAGCACGGCCCGCGGGAAGTAGGCGTCGACGTAACCCGCCGCGGCGGCCGCTTCCCAAGTGGAAAGGGGCCGCGGCGCCGACTTCAGCAGCACCAGATCGGCCGACAGGAACTCCGCCACGCGGGCGGCGATCGAGTCGCTGGTGACGGTCCAATCGCGGGGCAGGGCGGGTACGCGACTCGGTTCGACGGTCGCCAAGAAACGGGCCGCGTCGAACACGACCAGCCGCGGCTGGCCGGCGGCGGGAACCGCGTCGAGCGAATCAACCAGCGAGGCGTTGAGCAGCTCCGCCACGATGCGGGCGGTGACGGCCATGCATTCGACGCACCGCCAATGGGCCGCCTCGTCAGAAAGGGCGAAGCGTGCGGCGTATTGGCGCACGGCGTCGGCCAGGCCGCCGCCTCCGGCGATCACCACGTCGATGGCCGGCGGCTGGTCGGCGCGCCACCGTGCGAACCGTTCGGCGAGATGCTCGCTTTGCAGGAGGCTGCCGCCCAATTTGACAACGCGCCGCCTCATGGCGACGACTCGGCGGCCAGGACGGCCAGCGCATGGGCCGGCGCGGCCACCGATTGCCTCTCGCCGAGCCGTTCGTTAAGTGAGACCACGGAGGCTTGCGGGGCCAGCCGCAAGGCGACCAAGCGAGCCAGAAACTCCCCCTGGCCGCTGATGATTAGCGTCTGCGGCGGCATGCCCATCTGCCGCACCAAGCCGACCCCGGCGGCGCCGATCTTGGCAATCTGCGACTTCCGCATCGATTCGGCGAAGTGCCGCGCGTCGTCCGCCGTGAAGCTGTCGCGGTCCAGGCAAAGCTGCCGGGCCAGCCGGTCGCGGGCCGCCTCGACCGTCGCCGGCCGGCCGTTGGCGGTGGCATGGGATTGCGGCTCCTCCGGCATGCTGCCCAGCGTGAGATAAACGTCGTGCGTGGTGGCGAACCACTCGGCGGCCAGCGGGCAGGGTCGGCCGCGGTAGATCGCCGCCGGCGCCACCGCGCAGAGCGGCGTGCGCGAGACGCCCGTATAGACCAGTTCGCCCAGCATCATCCGCGACGCGTCGTCGACCCCCTGATGCCGCAACGCGCCGTCGGCGATCGGCACGAGATCGGTTGTGGTCGAGCCAACATCGATGAGCAGCGCCGCACCTTCGGGCGCGAACCGAGCGGCAAACTGGGCCAGCGCCCGCCAATTGCCGGCGGCGGCCAACAACGGCGTCTGCAAAGCTTCGTCCAACGGCGCCAATCGCCCGTCGGTGAGATAGACGAACACTTCGCGACCGTCGGCGGCCGACCGGACCGCCGACAGAATATCGATGACGCCGGCAGTGCGTGTCGGGTAGCAGTCGCACAACTCGCCCGTCATGGTGATCGCCAGGCGACTTGCCTGGGGCGCGCGGCCGATAAGTTCCGCCAGCCGGGCGCTCAGCGCCGCGGGTTGCTTCCAGAGGTCGAACCGCTCGGCAGCAGCATAGCCTTGCCCATCGGCCAGCTTGATGTTTGCACCGCCAATATCGAGAGCCAGCCAGGTCATGGCGTGGCCGTTTGCGGTTGAAGAATCACCCCGTCGGATCGGAAAGCGACCACGCGTGCGGCCTCAATATCCGGCCGATTCCCCTCGATCGCCGACAGCCACGCCTGGGCGAGATTTTGGTCGTAAGCGGCCCGCAGGCCGACGTAGCTGGTCGTGAGCCGCGGATTGATTTCAACGATCACGTCTTCACTAGCATCGGCCCCCAGCAGCAGATCGACGCCCACGTAACCGCCGGCCGGCCCCAGAGCCGCGACCGCCCGCTCGGCAAGCCGCGCGGCCCGATGCGCCAGCGGCGTCTCGGCGATGACCTCTCCGCCCAGGTAGGCGAACGAACCATCGTCGGCCAGCTTTTGCCAGCAGGGCGCCAAGGGAAACATGCCCGCAGCGCCAAGCAACAACGCCACGCTGGCGGGTCGGCCGGGCCACAGCGGTTCGAGCCGGGCGGCAAATTCCAGTGGCGGATGCCGTTCGGCCGACTGCGGCGAGTCGATCCGGCGGGCGTCGCAAGAACCGGCCCCGTCGCGACGTTTGAGGACCGCGGGATAGGGAAAATCCAGCGGCAGGCTAGCGCCGGGGGGCAAACTGATGCCTTCCACCACGGGCACGCCGGCGGCCGCCAGCAGGCGGCAAGCGGTCTGTTTGTCGGCGGCCAGCGCGGTCCAATCGGCCGCGGGGCCGAGCA
>JBBDLY010000043.1:1837-5135 GCA_040878585.1 Pirellulales bacterium | reverse complement strand
ACGGCCGCCAGCATCGCAGCGCCTTCGGCGACCAATGAAGCCGGGGGCTTCGCTTTGCCGAGGAACCCGCCTCCGGTGACCGATTCGAAGATGAATATTCGCAATCCGCCCGCTCCCAAATCAACCACGCGTTAGAAGCCGCCAATGGGCATCACGCCGCCAATATTCCCTTGAGCTGGCGGATTGGCGTTGGGGCCGAATCCCTGGATGCGATTGTCTCCGTCCGCGGGCGGCGGCGCAAGTCCGCCGGCTGCTGGATTTTGATCGGCTTCGTCCAGCGATTCCTTGAGCTTAAGCAAGCGATCCTTGCCAGACTTCACCGCCGACGTCGGACCGAGCCGATGGCTCAGTTCGGTCAATGCTTCTTTAACGGAGGGATTGGCCTCAAGGCGTGCATATTCCTCTTCAATTCCGGTGATAAATGCCAGCACGTCGTTGACCGCCGCGGCATATTCCTGGTGCGCGGTCTGAAGTCCCGCCAGTGGCTCGGCAATGGCAACCTCCGTATTTGCCACCCAAGTGCGTTTCCGGTCGAGTTGCATGCGGAGGCTGTTCATCCGATCTTGTTGCGGACCAGTGATTAGACCTGCTTGACGAACCTGTTGCGACATCTGTTCCAGCATCGCTTCGCCTTGGGCGATCTTTTGACGCTCGACTTGCAGTTGTTGCAGGGCGTTGCCGGGGATCTTCTTTTCCGCCACAGTCACTGCTTTCTTCAATTCGGAAAGATCCTTGATCCGGTCGCGAATCTCCTCTTCGCTGGGCAGCGTCCATATTTTGCCATCGTTGACAAGCCCTTTGCCGGTCAGGTAATCCGTGGGGTCGCCCACCTCCTCCGGTTCCTCCGGGACGGGACTATGCACGACCGCGGCATCGTCGGGCATGGCCTCGGGGTCGGCAGGATCGGCCGGATCGGGCAGCGTATCAGGTGCGGTCTTGCTCTGACGATCGATTGCAATCAAGTACGGTTCGATATCCTCGCCGGCTTGCTTCTTATTCCACACCGCCAGCGCGCGGGCTACGCATCGCCGCCAAGCCGCCTCGAACTCGTTGTTCAGTACCTCGTACTCGAAGTTGGGCAATTCCAGTGAGACGTTGAGTTGATTGGTCGCCTCGAATTCCCGCCAGCTTTCATCCGGCAATCCCAACAGCCACTCAACCGCGAACCGGTTGCTTTGAGCATGCTCAATATCTTCCAACAGCAGTTCGGCTTCGATCTTTCGCAGGGCGGCCTCGTTGCCGAGATAATCGCGAAGGAAGTCCGCCGCGTCGTCCAGGCGCGAGTCTTCCACCGCCGCGACGGCCGCCTCCATGATCGCTTCCACCTCGCCACTACCGCCGATGGTCGGCTGGCGGTTGTCCGAGTCGCCACTCGGCTGCTGCGCCACGTCGACCGGGGCGGGCAACTCGTCGGGAGCGTCCGCCGGCAGTTGCTCCAGCGCTGCCAGGTACGGTTCGATGTTTTCTCCGCCTTGTTTCTTTTGATACAGGGCGGCGGTTATGCGTTGCGTTTTTGCGCCGGTTCTATTGAATTCCGCGGCCAAGGAAATGCGACTGAAGTTCGGCGTTGGATATTGGACCTGAGACCCCGGCCCGACCTGGCTCCAGAATGACGGCCCCAGCCCGAGCAAGTGTTCGACGAAATAGCGTCGTGAAACGGATTTCTCCGCCTCGGCCAGCAAGCTGCGAGCCTCTTTCTTGCGAGTCGCCGCCGGCGAGGCAACGTACTCTTTCAACAACTCGATTCCTTCGCTTGTGCGCCCCTCTTCGATCGCCGCCTCGGCGGATTGAAACAGCGCCTCGGTCGCGTCATCCGCGGCTCCTTCGGTATCCTGCGGAGTGTCCGTTGCGACTGGAGCGGACCCTTCGCCGCGGCGTCGCAAGTCGCGCGTGGCGGATAGGTCGCCACCGGACGTCCGACGCGGCGGTTGGCTTGCGGCGTCGTCATTGACGGCAACGGGTGGGGAATCGTTCCGGTTCATCATGTTGTAACCGACAACGGCCAACGCTACGACGCACAGCAGCGCCACTACGGAAGTCAGGATCGTCTGTTGCGACTTCTTCTGCTTGCGCCGCCGGGCGAGGTTTTTTGCTTCGCCGCTGTTGAGCGATCCGCTCGAACCGCCCACCGGAGCCGCCGAAAAAGGCAGCGGCTTTTTCTCCTCCGCATCCGGCTCCGGCTTGGCAGGCGGTTTGCTAACGACGGCCCGGGCGACTTGCTGAGGGCGCGGGGCGGGCGTAGGCACGGCGCCGCCGCCGGAATGTTGGGCGTCGAACAACTGCGCCTTGAGCTTCGTGTCGTAGGAAGCCCGCTTCTCGGGGTCGAGCAGCACTGCGCCCGCCGATTTAATCTGCGCCAAAATCTTGGCGCACACCTCCGGGTGATCTTCCTCAGCCATGGACTGCAAGTATGCCCGCTGGCGCTTAACCGCCGCCCGAATCACGGCCTCGTCCGACTCGAACAACTCGAGGCTCAGCAAGCGGTAGTAGTTGAGCGGACGGTCCTTGGGCGGGATACCGAGCCAATGGTAGTAAGGATCAAACTTTGCGTCCGTCGCCATGGTTCTCTCTCGTTATCGGTAGAGATGCCTGCACACTGACTTATTGTCGGCACTATTCGCCCGTTTTGCAAGGGTTTTACGGCTGAACTGCGCAAATGGACGGCCCCGCCGCGCATTCGATGCATGGTGCGCGGTTGCGTGCTATAGTAGAGGCCCCTGTCGACCGTACGCCTCTCCATTCCAGGATTCCGCACCATGCGTCTTTTGCTCCGAATGTGTTGCCTGTTGCTCGGTATGTCGAACCTGCTGGCCGCCGGCCTTGCGTCGGCGGATACATCGGAGGCCGCCGAGCGGCCGAATATCGTCTGGATCTTCGCCGAGGACATGAACGACTGGTACGGCTGCTACGGCCACGACGTGGTCGAGACGCCGCACGTCGACGGCCTTGCCGAGCGGGGCGTGCGGTTCACCAGGGCCTACATGCCGGCGGGCGTCTGCTCGGCCACGCGCAGTGCGATCGCCTTGGGGGCCATGCAGACCACCTACGGCGTTCACAATCACCGCAGTTCGCGGCGGCGCGTTCCCGGCGAGGTGAATCATCTGCCCGAGGGGGTGAAGACGGTTTACGAGCATCTCCGCGAAGGCGGCTACTACGTCGTCAGCCAGGGCATGAACAAGGACGACTTCAACTTTCCGTTCGAGGCGAACAAGCTTTACGACTCGCACAACTACCGGGGCGACTTCGCCCAACCGGCCTGGCGCGACCGCGCCGAGGGACAACCGTTCTTCGCCCAGGT
>JBBDLY010000043.1:0-1737 GCA_040878585.1 Pirellulales bacterium | reverse complement strand
TGGCGGCGGGGAAAGTTCGCGACGACCTGGTCAGCGGGATCGATATCTCGGCGGCTACCTTGGCGCTGGCCGGCGTCGACATCCCCGCTTCGTTCGAGGGACGGGACATGTTCGCAACCGATTATCACCGCGATCATGTCGTGAGTGCCCGCGACCGATGCGACTATACCATCGACCGCGTCCGGGCCGTCAGGACCGACCGCTACAGCTATCTCCGCAATTTCCTCACCGACCGGCCGTTCATGCAGCCGCAGTATCGCGACGGCCGGCCCTGTATCGAAGTGCCGCGGAAGATGCACCAAAACGGCAAACTGAACGAAATGCAAGCCTTCATGTGGAGCGAAACGCGCCTGCCGGAAGAGCTTTACGATCTCAAGGACGATCCGCATGAAACAAACAATCTGGTCAATGATCCGAAGTACGCCAAGGTGTTGCAACAGCATCGCGACATTCTTGAAACTTGGATCGAGGCGACGGACGACAAAGGCCAATACCCCGAAGCAGCCGAATCGCTGCGCGGCGTACTCACCCGCTGGGACAAGCAAGCGGTCAATCCGGAATACGACCGGGTTCGCAACGAGCAAAAGCAGTAGCGCGGCGCGGGATCGCTCACAGCGTCCGACCGAGCGCGTCGGCCAGTTGGTCGAGCATCGCCGGCGTGTGTGTGGCGAACACCGCGATCCGCAGCGCCCCGGCCGGTCCCAGCCCGGCGTACTTGGGCATGTAGGCGACGAGCATGCCCTGCTCCTGCAAATGCTGCTGAGTCTGCCGCATCCGTTCGGCGGAGTCCAGTTCCAGGCAGATGACCGGCGACGGACTTTCTTCCAGCGGCAATCCTAGTGCTGCCAGCGCGCGGCGCAGGGACAGGGCGTTGCCGACGAGTCGTTCGCGAAGTTGCGGTTCGGCCTCGACAAGCGCAAACGCCGCCGCTGCCGCCGCCGCGGCCGCGATCGGCGGCGCGCTGGCGCCGGCGTGATAGTCGGTGGTTGCTTTCAACTGCTCGATGAACGCCCGCGAGCCGGGCAGCAGGCCGCCGAAACTGCCTAGCGCCTTGCTGGTCGTGCCGGTGACATACAGCCGCGGCCCCAACCCGCCCGCTTCGTCTGGCGTACGATTCACGGCGCTATACGGGACGCTCGCCAGTTCATACGTTCCCTTGCCGGTCGCGCCCAGCACGCCGAAGCCGTGGCAATCGTCCAGCAGCAGCGAGGACGTGGGATAATCGCCCAGCAGTTCGAGATACTCCGCCACCGGTGCGATACTTCCCCACGCGGCGAATAGCCCGTCGCTGACGACCAGCGCGCCCGCGGGCGAACCGATACCATGTCCCAGCCTCGCGGCCAGATCGGTCACATCGCAATGGCGAAACGCCTCGATCGGTTTGCCGCTGCCGCGGGCGGCTTCCCACAGGGAATAATGCGAAGCCTCGTCGATCAAGATCCGTGAGAACGTACCGGCCAGCGCGGCGACGATCATCGCCGGGCCGAGGTAGCCGCTGGCAAAGTAGAGCGCCTCCTCGCTGCCGAAAAACCGCGCCGCGCCGCGTTCGACTTCCCGCACCGGCGGCGTCGTACCGTAGCCTGCCCGCGTGGTGCCGCTGGCAATGCCGTACCGCTGCATTGCTTCGGTCGCCGCGGCAATCAGCTCCGGCCGACCCTGCAAGCCAAGATAACCGGTGCCGACGAAGTACAAGTACTCGCGGCCATCGACAATGGCTGTGGCGCCGGGCTGGCTTTG
>JBBDLY010000042.1:0-1553 GCA_040878585.1 Pirellulales bacterium | reverse complement strand
CGCGGGACCGGTCGGCTTGACGCTGGCGGCGCAACTGCGCGCCTGCGGCGTCTCCTGCGTCCAGGTCGACAAGGCGGCCGGGACTACGCAACTTTCCAAGGCGCTGGTCGTCTGGGCGCGGTCGTTGGAATTGCTCGATCTCTGCATGGAATCACAGGACATCGTGGCGGCCGGGCTGCCGGTGGAGCATGCCCAGTTCTTCGCCCACAACGAGCCGTTGGCTTCGGTCGACTTCCGCGGGGCCGAAAGCCGCTTCGGCGCCGGCGTGATGTTGCCGCAGAGCGAAACCGAGCGCCTGCTCGAGGCGCACCTCAACAGCGCCGGACACGTCGTGCGGTGGAACACCGAACTGGTCGCGTTTCAACAGCACGAACAGGGAGTCGACGGCCAATTGCTGCTGCCCGACGGATCGAACGAGGCGGTGCATGCCAAGTGGCTGGTCGGCTGCGACGGCGCGCACAGCATCGTGCGGCATACGCTCGACTTGCCCTTTCATGGCGAAGTCGACATGCATCGCTGGATGCTCGCCGACGTCCACGCCTCGGGCAATCTCCCGCAGGGCCAAATCATCGTCTGCTGGCACCCGGCGGGCGTGTTGATCTTGTTTCAGATCGCGGCCAACCGATATCGCGTGATCGCCGAGTTGCCGCTGGACAACGCGGACGAACCGCGGCGCGATCCGACGCTGGAGGACATCCAGTCGTACATCGACCAGCGCGGCCCGGGCAGCATCGAAGTGTCCGAACCCGTTTGGCTGACCGAGTTCCGCATCAACGAACGGATGGTCGACCGTTACTGCGTCGGCCGGGCGATCCTCGCCGGCGACGCCGCCCACGTGCATAGCCCCGCCGGCGGGCAAGGAATGAACACCGGCATGCAGGACGCGGTGAACCTCGCCTGGAAGCTTGCCTGGATGACCTGCGGCGTGGCCGGCCCGTCTCTGCTGGAAAGCTATTCGGTGGAGCGGAGCAGCATCGGCGAGCAAGTCGTGCGAAACGCCTCGCGCATTACCCGCGCGGCAACGCTCAAGTCGCCCGCGATGCAGTTCTTGCGAAACTCGCTCGCCCGGGTGGCGTTGCATTTTCAATGCCCGCAAGACTTCGCTCGCGATACGCTGTCCGAACTGACCATCTGCTATCCGGACAGCCCGATCGCCGGTGAGGATAGTCGACGCCGTAGCGGCAAACTGCGTTTGGGCGACCGCGTCCCCGACGTCACCTGGCTCGATGCCGGCGGCGCTCCTCAGTCGCTCTATCGCCGCTTGGAAGGGGGACGCGGCGCGGTCGTAAGCTGGGGCGCGCCCGGGCCGTTGGCGGCCCGCATGGCGGCGGAACTGCCGTCCGCATGGCAGGGGATGTTCGCGGCGATCGATCTGATCGACGGCGAGATTCCGTCCACCGCCGGACCAAGTGTCGGCCGAGCCACGGAAGAGGAGATAACGCACCTCGGCCTGACGGTGCCCGCGGTGCTGATCGTGCGCCCGGACGGCTATCTGGCGGCGGCCGGCAATTGCAGCAACGCCGACTTGCTATCGGCGTGGATCGAAAAGATCA
>JBBDLY010000041.1:0-1554 GCA_040878585.1 Pirellulales bacterium | reverse complement strand
GGTTCGACGACCGGCCGCATCCTGTCGGTCAACTCGATCAACAACCTCAAGTACCAGCAAGAGCGAGTCAAGGAAGAATTGCGCAAGAGCCAGGCGCAGTGGCAAGTACGGCTCGACGCCGGCGAGATGACGCAGGAGCGGTTCGACCGGGCGGTCGTCGAGCGTCGCGCGGAACTGGAACAGCGGCTGAACCTCGAACGCCCCTTTTTAAGCGGCAACGACCGCAGTCGCTGGAACACCATCCGGGCGTTGGTCGATCATGGCACCTACGCCATCGACGAAACCACGCACGACCCCAACTGGGACACCATCGATATGGTGAAACACGTCGGGCGCGACGGCCAGCCGCATCTCTATTCCAGCAAACCGACCTTGCTGCCGACGTTGCTGGCCGGCGAGTATTGGCTATTGCAGAAGTTTACCGGGCTGATTCTCGACGAGCCGTGGACGCTGAAGGACAAGCCTTTCGAGGTAGTTCGCACCATGCTTATCGTCACGCAGGTGCCATTGCTGGCGCTGATGTTCTACCTGATTGCCTGCCTGGCGGAAATCTACGGCAAGACCGATTGGGGGCGGATATTCATTGTCGCCGCGGCCACCTTTGGAACGTTTTTGACCACGTTTGCCGTCGTGCTCAACAATCATCTGTACGCGGCCGTGAGCGTGACGATTGCCGTCTATGCGGCGTTGCAGATTTTGCACCAGCAGCGGCGGGGCTGGATTTGGTTCGTACTGGCTGGGCTGTTCGGTGCATTCGCTTTCGCCAACGAGCTGCCGGCACTCTCCTTTTTCGCCTTGCTTTCGGCGATTTTGCTATGGAAGGCGCTCAAGCCGGCGTTGCTATTCTACCTGCCTGCCGCCGCCGTGGTGATCGCGGCCAGCGTGGGAACCAACTGGCTGGCGCACAATACCGTGATACCGCCGTATGCGATGCGGGCGGAGGGGAAGGATTGGACCGACGGCAACTGGTACAACTACACCTTCGAACGGGGCGGTCGCGAGCGCGACAGTTACTGGCTCCACCCGGAGCGCCGCAGCAAGATCGATCAAGGCGAAGCTTCCGTCGCCGAGTACGCATTGCACGCCACGGTCGGCCATCACGGCATCTTCTCGCTCACTCCGATCTGGCTGTTGACCATCGCCGGCCTGATTGCGGCGGCGTTCAAGGGAGACCGCAATCTACGCGAGATCGCCGCCTGCGTGGCGCTGATTTCGGTCGTCTGCATCGCCTTCTACTTGCTCCGCCCGCTGGAAGACCGCAACTACGGCGGCATGACCAGCGGCTTCCGCTGGGCGTTCTGGCTGGCGCCGCTGTGGCTGTTGGCGATGCTGCCGGCGGTGGACTGGACGGGCGGCGCCAAGTGGCGGCAGGTGATCGCGGGGATTCTATTGGCGCTGAGCGCGATGAGCGCCGCCTATCCCACCTGGAACCCCTGGGTGCTGCCCTGGCCGGCGAAGTTGATGGAGTACCATGATGTGAAGGAGTTTTAAGCTTTTCGTGTCTGCGCCGCCCGAATTGCCGCCGAATCACCCCCAGCCGCGTTGGCGATTGTG
>JBBDLY010000040.1:0-1561 GCA_040878585.1 Pirellulales bacterium | reverse complement strand
CCCGCATTTTACCGCCATCCACGGAACCGCCGATGAACCTGCAACGCACCGAACAATCTCCCGCCGCCATGGCGGCCGACGCCATTGTAATCGGCGTGCATGACGACAGCCCCCTGGAAGGCTCTTCCAGCGAAGTCGACAAGGCGTGCGACGGGCTGATCTCCAAACTACTCGGACGGCGCGATCTCGCCACCGGCGAGTGCCAGACGACGTCGATTCTGGCGCCGGCCGGCGTGAAGGCCGACCAGATCCTGGTCGTCGGCTTGGGTTCGCGGGCAAAGTGGGGCGCCGGCGCGGCCTATCGCGCGGCCGCCGCCGCCAGCATGGCGCTGTCAAAGAAGCCCCGCCAGCACGTCGCCTTCTACCTCGGTCACGATCTCAGCTCGCTGCAACAGCAGAACATCGTGGCCGGCGCAATGGTCGGCTGCCATGGCAACGATCTGTATCGCCGGGAAAAGGATCGCCATCCGTTTGCGAAACTGAGCGTCGCCGGCGTCTCCGAAGCGGCTGTCACGGCCGGCTCGACGATCGGCGCGGCGGTTAATCTCACCCGGCGGCTGGTCAACGAACCGGCGGATGTGATTTATCCGGAATCGTTCGCGAACGAGGCGGAGCAGATCGGCCGGCAGACCGGACTGTCGGTCGAGGTGTGGGACAAGCCGCGGCTTCAAGCCGAACGGTGCGGTGCGCTGTTGGCCGTCGCCCGCGGCTCGTCCCGCGACCCGCGGCTGGTGATCGTCCGCCATCAAGCCGGCGGCGCCAAGCCGACCCTCGCTCTGGTCGGCAAGGGGGTGACCTTCGACAGTGGCGGCCTTTCGCTCAAGCCGTCCGACAACATGAAGACCATGAAGGCCGACATGGCCGGCGCGGCCACCGTACTCGCCGTGATGCAGGCGATCGCGACGCTGCGATTGCCGATCAACGTGACCGGCTACATCGGCCTGACCGAAAACATGACCGGCGGCGACGCCTACAAGCTGGGCGACGTACTTACCGCCCGCAACGGCAAGACGATCGAGGTGCTCAACACCGACGCCGAAGGCCGCCTGCTGCTGGCCGATACGTTGAGCGTAGCGGTCGACGACGGCGTGGAACGAATCATCGATCTGGCCACGCTGACCGGCGCCTGTGTCGTGGCGCTTGGCCTGGACGTGGCCGGCCTGATGACCAACGACCAGAGTTGGTGCGACACCATCGCGTCGGCCGCCGCCGACTGCGGCGAAAAGGTGTGGCAATTGCCAATGTTCGAGTTGTACGACGAGCAGATCAAGGCCGCCATCGCCGACATTCGCAACACGGGCGAGGGCCGCTGGGGGGGAGCGATCACCGCGGCGAAGTTTCTCGAGCAATTCGTCGCCGGCACGCCGTGGACCCACATCGACATCGCCGGCCCCAGCTTCGCCGAAAAGCCCAAGCCGTGGCAGGAAGTCGGCGGTACCGGCTGCCTGGTGCGAACGCTGGTACATCTGCTGTCGAGCTTCTAAATCACGTGCCCGCGTCGCTCGAGCCCTATTCGATTTGCCGTAACACTTCAGCCATCTGCAGCAAAACCCTTCTCCCT
>JBBDLY010000039.1:0-1565 GCA_040878585.1 Pirellulales bacterium | reverse complement strand
TGCTGGTGGTGGCTCTGGGCCTGATCTACATGGCGGCGGCGGTGGTGGACTGGGCGTCGGCGGTGGTGGCGGCGGCCAGAATCGCGCCGACCAGGCCGACTTCGAAGCCTTGATCGAGCTGATTCAATCGACCGTCGATCCCGACTCTTGGGACGAAGTCGGCGGACCGGGCGCGATCGCTGAGTTTCCCGGCGGCGTGCTGGTCGACGCTCAGGGCACGGTGAAACGAATCGTGCAACAAGAACAAGACAACGCCTTGGCAACCCTCCGTCGGCAGGCCACTGCCGCCGGTGCGAACGACGAGGTCCGCGCCGAGAGCAAGCTCCGTAAGGTTTCTCTCAATCGACTGGAGCGGGAGATTCAATTGCGCCGCGGCGAAGGCCGGCAGCCGACCGAAGCGATGGAACTGCTCGCCGGATTGCAAGAGATCAAGTACGTCTTCGTCTATCCCGAAACGGGCGACATCGTGCTGGCCGGACCGGCCGGCGATTGGAAAAGCGACGCCGAAGGGCGCGCCGTCGCTGTCGACGGAGGTAAACCGGTTGTGCGACTGGAAGACTTCGTGGTCATCCTCCGCCACATGTTTGGCAGTGAGAACGCCCGCTTCGGTTGTTCGATCGATCCCAAGCGAGAGAATCTCGCCGCCACGCAAGCCTTTTTGGCCGAATCGGCCAAGCAGCCGCTCGCCGCCGGTCGCGCCGCACGCGAGCAGTGGCTGGAACGGGTTCGCGCAACCCTGGGCAGGCAAGACGTCGACGTGTTCGGTATCGATCCGCAAACCCGCGTCGGGCATGTGCTGGTCGAAGCCGACTACCGCATGAAGCTGATCGGCATGGGACTGGAAGAAGGCACACTCGGGGTGGAAAGCTATCTGGCGTCGATCGATCCGGCCCAAGGGGCGCCCACCTTAGGCGTTCTCCGCTGGTGGTTCACCATGAACTACGACGCCATTAAGGCTTCCAAGCAGCACGACGTGTTCGCGCTCGAGGGACAAGGGGTCAAGCTGCTCAGCGAGAATGAGATGCTGGCCGAAGCGGGCGAACGGATCGCCACGGGCAAGAGCGACGCCTTGAACCAGCAATTCGCCCGCAGCTTCACCAAGCATTTCCCCGCCTTGGCGGCGAAGTACCCGATTTACGCGGAGTTGAAGAACATGTTCGACCTGGCCCTAGTCGCGGCCTTGATCGAGCAAGAAGACCTGGCCGGACGCTGCAATTGGCATATGGTCCATTTTCTCGATGCAGACGGCTATCAGGTGAGCCGCGGTCCCGCACCGCGGGAAGTCGACACGATTATCAATCATCGCATGATTAACCGCACCCAGATCGTCGCCGGAGTGAGCGGCGGAGTGCGAGTCGACCCGGCCGAAGTCCTCAAGTCGAGCGTCAAGGTGGATAACTACGGACTGATCCAAAACGAACAGCAAGCCGGCAAGCCCAGCAACCTGCCAGCCACCGCCTGGTGGTGGGACTAAGTCGTAGGATGGGACTGGGGTGCGCAAAATCGAGGCATCAGGGAATCGACATTTAGAGCAGTTTTGTTCCGACAGGCAATTCAGAATGACG
>JBBDLY010000038.1:0-1567 GCA_040878585.1 Pirellulales bacterium | reverse complement strand
GAACAAAGTAAAGGATTCTCAGTTGTCTCCTTTTCCCTCGGTTTGCTCAAACAAAGAGATCATCGTTACCTCCGAAATCGGATGCAGGTATAGCATGTTTCATATGTTTTGTTCTGGGTGGGTTCGTCGTGTCCGACTGCATTAACGCCTGCGTGAACCAGACAGGCATTCCTATTGCAATTTTAATCGAATTTTCAGGCAACAGAGCGGAGCTGAGTCAACAGAGTGTGCATTTCTCCGTTTTCTTCGTTTCCTCCTGTTCCAACGGCCCTGGCAGACCCATAAAGCCCTGGCTCTCAGGAGCCGTCCGTAATTGGCGGACGGCGGCTGCGGCTGACTACGTCAGGCTGCATCGACGTATTTCGCAATAGGTCTGCTTCGCCTTCCTTGTCAGCCTTGTCCTCGTCGCGCCAAAATCGGCAACTTATTTGCGGACGGCTCCTCAGTTTCGCACAGCGGCGGCACAAGTCAAGCATCGAGCCGCGCCGCCGGCACGTTCCCCCGACCGGCGTGCGGATCGAGTGCCGCGCTCCCGACCGGCCGACTGACGGATCGTTAAAAATAACCGCCGCAATTCGCGGGAATCGATTGAGCAAATCGCGTGGCTGGTATACGATAGAGGCGGATCGACGCTTGCGGCTGGCGCGTAACCACCCAGGCTGCTCCTCTATTCTTCCGCGGCTCGCTTGGCTGGATGAGTAACCATGATTCATCTGAAGTGTCCCCGGGGACATGCGTTGACTGCGCCGGACGACAAGGCCGGCAAATCGGGCAAATGCCCTGAGTGCGGCATGCGGTTTCGCGTTCCAAGCCCCGGCGACAGCCAAACGGCGGTGGAAAGCGCTTCGAGCGGTTCCGGCAGCGAGCTGCAGCGGGCCGAGCCGGCGGCCAACCTTCAGCGGCCGATCGTGTTTCTCTGCCCCAACGGGCACCGCCTCAACGGTCCCGCCCGACTGGCGGGCAAGCCGGGCCAATGCCCCCATTGCCAGGAGCGTTTCCTCATCCCCACGCTGGAGGAACTGGCCGAATACGAACGGCAGGCGGCCGTCGACCGCGGCAGCGAGCCTTCCACCAACGGGGTGGAGAACCTCGAAGAGATCGAGGAACTGTCCGAGGCGCCGCTCGATACCTCGGGCGAGACCTCCATCGGCGGCGCCGGTCGCAGCGACGTGCGGCTGGCCGAGGAGAGCGCGCTGTTTGGCGGCGCCGCGGCGTCCCGCAACGGCGGCGGACGCAGCCTGGCCGGCATCTTCGCGCGGTTGTGGAATTTGAAGAACGCCGACGAAGCAGTCGAGATCACGCTCAAATCGGGCCAAAGCCTGCTGGCCGAACGATTCGCTCCGGCCGACGAAGCCGCGGCGCTGATCGCCGCTCGGCAGGAGGACGGCAAACTATGCGTTACGGCCATCGCCTGGGACGCCGTCGCCACCCTGCGGCTGCGGAATATCGAAAAGCTGCCCGACGACCTGTTCGCGCCGTAGTCGCTGCTTTCATGGGAACGGGGCGTCAACACAGGGCTTTAAGGGTGGCAATGTGACCAGATTTTTGAACAGGAGGGAACAGAGAA
>JBBDLY010000037.1:0-1574 GCA_040878585.1 Pirellulales bacterium | reverse complement strand
GTAGCGGAACTCGCCTAGAGTTCCGTGGCGCCAAGGCAAACCGCAACTTTTCGGAATTCTGGCGAATTCCGCTACCATCCATTCAATCTGTCACAAACCTCGGTAGCGGAACTCGCCTAGAGTTCCGTTGCGCCGAGGCAAACCGCAACTTTTCGGAATTCTGGCGAATTCCGCTACTTAAAGGAATCTGCCCATGTCAAGTATCGATCGCGAACGCCTGTTGGAGCGGTTTTTGCGCTATGTCCGCATTCATACCACGGCGGTCGAGGACGCCGGCGTGTATCCCAGCTCGCCGGGGCAGTTGACGTTGGGCGCGATGCTGGCCGCCGAACTGCAAGGCATGGGCCTGGCTGCGGTGGAGCAGACCGAGCACGGCATCGTGTACGGCACGCTGCCGGCCAATGTGGACGGCGCGCCGACGATTGCCCTCAACGCTCACGTCGATACCTCGCCGGAAACCAGCGGTGAGAACGTCCGGCCGCAGGTGATTCGCGATTACGCCGGCGGAGACATCCCGCTGCCGGCGGACCCCGCCAAGATCATTCGCGAACGGGAGAACCCCGAGCTGCACGATTTGCTCGGGGCGACGCTGATCACCACCGACGGCACAACGCTGCTCGGCGGCGACGACAAGGCGGGCGTCGCCGTCATCATGGAGGCGGTGCAAACGCTGTTGGCAAATCCGGATGCGCCGCACGGCAAGATTCAAGTGGTGTTTACCTGCGACGAGGAGATCGGCCACGGCGTCGACCATGTCGATCTGAAGCGGCTCGATGCGGCGGCCTGCTACACGCTCGACGGGGCGGGAGCCAACGACATCGATGCGGAGACCTTTTCGGCCGACCTGGCGATCGTGCGGTTTCGCGGCGTGAACATCCACCCCTCGATTGCCAAGGACAAGATGATCAACGCACTGCGGGTGGCCGGGGCGTTTCTCAGCAAGTTGCCGCGGCACTTGTCGCCGGAGGCGACCAGTGAGCGGGAAGGATTCATCCATCCGTATGTGGTACGGGGGGGAGTGGCCGAGGTTGAACTGAAAGTCCTGCTGCGCAGCTTCGATACCCAACAGCTTGCCGAATACGCCGATCTGCTCCGCGAGACGGCCGAGGATGTGCGGAGCGAATTTGGCGGCAGCCAGATCGAAATTGAGGTCCGGGAACAATACCGCAACATGGCCGAGGGACTCGACCGCGAGCCGCGGGCGGTCGCCTACGCAGTGCGGGCGCACGAGAAGCTTGGCCGGCGACCGAGGTTGGCCGTCGTGCGCGGCGGCACCGACGGCTCACGCTTCACGGAACTCGGCCTGCCGACGCCGAACCTCTCGACCGGCCAGCACAATCCCCACTCGCCGCTGGAATGGGCCTGCCTCGACGAAATGGAGCAAGCAGTCGAACTGCTCATAGCGCTGGCGGGCGAATGGGCGGCCGACGCCGGCGCATGACCGTAATACCAGCACGACGCGCGAGCGAGTGCATTGGCGGAGGAACACGTGTCGGACCGCTGATCGACGCTAATTGCCGCTGATTGTCAGTCCGCTCTTTGACGACAAGACGGCTTCGCCGTGGCGAAAATTA
>JBBDLY010000036.1:0-1576 GCA_040878585.1 Pirellulales bacterium | reverse complement strand
CCGAAGTGAATCTACTGCTCGACATCCCGTTCGCATACCGCCTGGCGGGCCTGTTCGTGCTGGGCGCGGCCGCCGGCGGGTTCTTGAATTGGGCAATCTATTGCTTCGCCTGGTCGCCGCGGTGGATCAGTCCCTGGAGCACGCCGCCGGCGGGCCAACCGCCGCGAACCTGGGGCGATCGCCTGCCGATCGTCGGCTGGATCGGCCTGCGGCGCGAGGAAGTAACGCACGGCGCGGGCTTCTGGGTCCGGCCGCTGCTCATCGAACTCGGCTTCGGCGTGGCGATCGCCTGGCTCTATTGGTGGGAAGTCGATCAGCGGGCGTTGGTCGCGCTGTGGGAACAGTTCGGTGGCGCGATCCTGCCCGGCCCGCTGCCGGCCGACCAGTTGCCCGCCGACCGCTACCTGACGCTCGCCACCTCGGCCGCCTTGCATGCGCCGTATCTTAGTCACGTGATCTTGCTGGCCTTGATGACCGTGGCCACGTTTATCGACTTCGATGAAAAGACGATCCCCGATTTTATCACCGTGCCGGGCGTCTGGATCGGCCTGCTGCTGGCCGTCACATTGCCGTGGGCGATCCTGCCCGGCTTTGTCGTGACGACCCTCGACGGGCAAACCTACTACGAGATTCTGCAAACCCGAAGCCCGTTGCCGTGGCCGGCCGAATGGTTCAACCGGGCGACGATCGGACAACTGACAATCGCCGTGGGCATCTATATTGCCTGGAGCGTAGCCCTGTTGCCGCGCATCCTGCGTCTGCGGCGCGGGGTGCGGCGCGGGCTGGCGTTGATGTTGGCCAGGATTCGGCGCGAACCGGTGTCGCTGTTCATTTTTGTGCAAGCGGTGATCGGTTGCGCGGCCATTGCCCTGGTGTGGTGGATTGGCGGCGAGCGGTGGCTGGGCTTGTTCACGGCGCTGGTCGGCCTGGCGGTCGGCGGCGGCATGATCTGGCTGGTGCGGACCATCGGCACGTTCGCCCTGCGGCGCGAGGCGATGGGCTTCGGCGACGTCACGCTGATGGCAATGGTCGGCGCCTTCATCGGCTGGCAGCCATGCCTGATGATCTTCTTTCTCGCGCCGCTGGCCGGCTTGCTCCTGGGCTTGCTGCAATGGCTGCTGCGGCGCGACGACGAAATTCCCTACGGCCCGTTCCTCTGCCTGGCAACCGGGTTCGTCGTGGTTCTTTGGCCGACGATCTGGGAATGGGCCATGCCGATCTTCGCCCAAGGGCTGCTGGTGCCCGTGGCAATGCTGTTCTGCCTGCTGCTGATGGGCGTGATGCTGAGCATCTGGCGGGTAATCAAGCGGGCGCTGTTCACTCGATAGCGTCGCGGCTCGCACCGCGAGCCAAAACCGCTCGCGAGAGCGAGCAGCAACATCAGCCGCAGGGCGCCAAGCCTTGTCATTAGCCACAAATCGAGACCCCAGCCAGCTTGTCTGGCTGGTGAATGAGTTTGAACGGCTAGCTTGCAATGCCCTTGTATCCAGACCCCTGCCGCCTCGCGCGGCAGGTGAATCAGCTTTCTTCGCGCCCAAACTTGCGCTCCTGCCGGACAAGCCGGGCAGGGGGCGAC
>JBBDLY010000035.1:0-1577 GCA_040878585.1 Pirellulales bacterium | reverse complement strand
GATCGCACTCGCCGCACCGGAAAAGGTGGGCATCGACCGGTTATTGGGCGCCGTGGCCGCCAATCATCTCCGCGCGGCGGACCAGCCGGCGATCGCCATCGACGTCGGTTCTGCGATTACGATCGACGTGATCGATGCCGCCGGCGTGTTCCGCGGCGGGGCAATTCTGCCTGGCATCGGCATGGGCGCCCGCGCGCTGCATACATTTACCGACTTGCTGCCGCAGTCGGAACTCAGCGATCTCACCGCGTCGCCGCCGGAACCGGTGGGAATCGACACGGTCGCGGCGATCCACGCCGGGTTGTTTTGGGGCGCAATCGGGGCGATGCGCGAGATTGTTTTTCGAGTACAACATCAACTCGATCGACCGCCGCTGGTGCTGCTCACCGGCGGCGCCGCGCCGTTGGTGGCCGAATTGCTTGCCGGGCAGCCCAGCCCAATGAGCATTCAATGCGTACCGCACTTGGTGCTCGGCGGAACGGTCCTTGCGCGGCAGCGGCAATCATGAACGCAACGGCGGGCGAGACGACGCGTGTTTCTCGGCTGACTCCACCTGGCAGAGCAGCGGTGGCAGTGGTCGGCGTGATGGGACCGGCCGCCGTGCCACTGGTGGACGCCGAGTTCCGCGCCGCCAATGGCCGCGCATTGGACCGTCAAGTTGTCAATCGCATCTGCTTCGGCACGTGGGCTGACGGTGGGGAGGAGCTGATCGTCGTACGCCGGGGGGAGGATCGCGTCGAGGTACATTGCCACGGCGGTCAGGCGTCGGTGCGACAGGTGATCGATTCGCTCGTTCGCCGCGGCGCCCAGGAAGTTCCCTGGATAGACTGGCTGCGGCAGACCGCTACCGACCAGGTCGCTGCCGATGCGACGATCGCGCTGGCGCAAGCCCGCACCTTCAAGTCGGCAGCCATTTTGCTCGATCAACAGCGCGGCGCACTTTCGACCGCGCTCGCCACCTTGCACGAGCTGATTGCGAACCGGCAGCGCCGGCCGGCCATTGAATTAACCAGCCAGTTGCTCGCCTGGTCGCCGCTGGGGCTGCATCTGACCGAGTCGTGGAAAGTCGCCTTGTGCGGACGTCCCAATGTCGGCAAGAGCAGCCTGCTCAATGCGCTGGTCGGCTACGAGCGGGCGATCGTGTTCGATCAGCCCGGCACCACGCGCGACGTGGTGACCGCCTGGACCGCGCTGGACGGCTGGCCGGTGGAGCTCTCCGATTCGGCCGGCCTCCGCGACGCTAGCGATGCACTGGAGCAGGCGGGCGTCGGCTTGGCCGCGCGCCACGTGCGTGAGGTCGATCTTCGCGTGCTGGTGGTCGACTCGGGCGCCGGACTCACCGACGCAGACCGCCGCTTGCTCGACGCCATTGGCCCCGAGCTGGTTGCCTGCAACAAGTGCGATCTCGGCGACGGCGGCCTAGAACCGATGGTACACGAGGCGCGCGTCGTGCCTACTTCGGCAATCACGGGCGAGGGACTCGACGCATTGACCGCCGCGATCACAGCACTGCTCGTGCCGGCGGCGCCTGGCGCCGGCGCGGCGGTTCCGTTCACGCTGGCGCAGCAAACTATGTT
>JBBDLY010000034.1:0-1577 GCA_040878585.1 Pirellulales bacterium | reverse complement strand
CTATCGCAGCGTGATCAAGGGCCGGCAGGCTAATACCGATGTTTGGGTGTGAACTACCCGATCATTTCCCGAAACCGATCGAACAGATACGCGCTATCGTGCGGTCCGGCTGAGGCTTCGGGGTGGTATTGAACGCTGAAGGCGGGGAATCTCTTGTGCCGCACCCCTTCGATGGTTTGGTCGTTCAGATTGCGATGCGTTACTTCCAGGTCGGACGGCAGCGACGCTTCGTCGACGGCGAAGCCGTGGTTCTGCGAAGTGATCTCCACCTTGCTGGTCGAAAGATCCTGCACTGGCTGGTTCGCCCCCCGGTGGCCGAACTTGAGCTTAAACGTCTGGGCGCCGCACGCCAGCGAGAGGAGTTGATGCCCCAGGCAGATGCCAAACACCGGTTTCTTGCCGAGCAGCCCTTGGATCGTCTCGACGGCGTAGCCGAGCGGCTCGGGGTCGCCGGGGCCGTTGGAGAGGAACACCCCGTCGGGATCGAGCGCGAGGATGTCGTCGGCGGTGACGCTGCCCGGCATCACCGTGACTTGAAACCCCTGGTTGGCCAGGTGCCGGGCGATGTTCCACTTCATGCCGTAATCGAGCGCCACGACGTGCTTGCCGTTCGGCGCAGCCGAAATATCGCAGTTGCCGGCCGCGTCGATCGGCGGGCCGGCCTCGAACCGCGCCCAGGGGCTAAGCTGCTCGCTCCAGGGGGCCGACTGTTGGGGCATCACCTCGCGGACCAGGTCGCGGCCGACCAGCCCAGGGCTGGCCTGGGCCTTCTGGATCAGGCTGTGGTCGTCGAGGTCAACGGTCGACAGCACGCCCTTCATCGCGCCCCGAATGCGTAGCCGCCGGACCAACGCCCGGGTATCGATTCCGCTGATCGCCGGGATGTTCCATTTTTTCAGGAAATCCTCAAGCGGTCCCGTGGAGCGGAAGTTGCTCATCCGCCGGGCGTTCTCGCGGACGACAAACCCGGCCAAATGCGCCTTGGCGCTTTCCAGGTCCTCTTCGTTGATGCCGTAGTTGCCAATATGCGGATAGGTCATCGCGACAATCTGTCCGCGATAGCTCGGATCGGTCAGTATTTCCTGGTAGCCGGTCATCGAGGTGTTGAAACAAACCTCGCCGTCGACCTCGCCGGCGGCGCCAAACGACTGGCCGGCGAACACAGTTCCATCTTCCAAGGCGAGTTTGGCGGGCAGTGCGCTCATGGCGATTCGGGATCCGCTGGTTGGAGTTTCAGTTTGCGGAAACGGATACGCAACTTGGGTTGGTTACGGTTGGTCGGATTGTAACGGCTTCGATTCGCTGCCGCGGGCGAACGGAACGGCATTGCGGATGCCGGGGTAAAGTTCCGCGCAACTTCCGTCCGATAGACTACCTACGGCTGTGGGTCTCCGGAGAAAGCGCAAGCTTAATTCGGACAGCCAACTGAGAGGGTCCTTGTCCCGGCGAGCAAGGGCCCTCTACTTTTTCTTTGTAGCACAGGCGGCTACTTCCCATTTATATCGGGATTGGCGGCGGTTGGGTAGGGTTGGCCGCTTGGGGGAATGCGGAAATCAGAATTCGGAATGCGGAATGCG
>JBBDLY010000033.1:0-8832 GCA_040878585.1 Pirellulales bacterium | reverse complement strand
CAACTGAGAATGCTTTTCTTCGTTCTCTCTGTTCCCTCCTGTTCAAAATCCTGATTACATTGCCACCCTTAAAGCCCTGGGACCATTGTCCCGTCCTTGAAATTCAAAGCAGACTGTTCGGACGGGACAATGGTCCCATCCTACATTTGGCCCCACACTGAGTCGCCAACAAAGGAAAGCAAATCGGCATGTTCAAGCAAGTCGCCATGATGATCGCCACGATCGCCGCGGCATGTTCCATGGCGGACGCCGCCGAGATTCATCTCAAGTCGTCGGTGGTGGTCGATTCGCCGATTGTCCGGCTAGGCGATGTGGCCGACGTCACCGCTCCCTTTCCGCAAGAGGCCGAAGCGCTGGCGGCGACCGAGCTGTTTCCGGCTCCGATTCCCGAGCGACGCCGCTATGTGCAGGCACGCGAGGTAATTGATCTTCTGGTGCGACGAGGAGTCGACTTCTCGATCCACCGCATCGCAGGCTCGGAAACGATTCAGATCAGCCGAGCGAAGCAACGTCCGGTCGCGGTAAATCAACCGTCGCCAGCCGACTCGATCCGATCGCAAGAACGCAAGGCCGCCGAGGAGCGACTGCGGCAAGTAATTCTGGAACACTTCCAGCAGCGCACCTCCGACCGCATACCGGCGGAGCAGGCGGCTGGCATGCAACTCGAGTTCGAGACCGGCGACGATTTGATCCGCGCCGTTCGCGCGGCGGAGCAGTTGAGCGTGGTCGCCGACGCCGCGGCGCCGATGGCCGGCCCCCAGCAACTCGTCATTCTGGCCGATTCGGCGAAGTTTCCGTTGGACGTCCAACTGCGCGTGCCGCAAGGCGTGGTGGTGGCTGCTCGGCCGCTGGCCCGCGGCGCGGTCGTGCGGGCCGTGGATGTGCGCATGGAATACGAATCGCCCCAGCGCGTCACAAGGGTGGCGCATCACTCGGTCGATTCGCTAGTCGGCAAGCAGCTCACCACGTCGATCGGCGTCGGCCGTCCGATAGCCAAAAACAGTGTTCGCGAGCCAATCATCGTTCGTCGCGGCGATGTGGTATCGGTGGTTGCCAGCGTCGGCGGAGTGGCCGTGCGGACCGACGGCAAGGTCCGCGAGGACGCCAGTGCCGGCGCGGTCATCGAGATCGAGTCTTTGGAAGACCGCGAGCGGCGATTCTTCGCCCGAGCCACCGGCCGACTCGATCCGCAGACCGGCCTGCCCGTGGTGGAAGTGTTTGGCGGCGCGTCGACCGTCGGCAATCGCGGAACCGAGTAACCAATACGCACACGAATGAAGGGAGTGTTCAAGATGAAACGCATATTGTTAATGGGGTTGCTGTCGTCCCTGGCGGCCGCGCCGGCGATCGCCGAGGGGCAAAGTTCGAGCTTGTTTCAGCGCGATCTGCCGCGCACGTCCGCCGGACTCAATACGCTGGAAAACAGTTCGTTCATCTACCGCCCGATCACGCCCCCGCCGGAGATCAAGGTGCATGACTTGATCACAGTGATCGTCGATGAGAAATCGTCGGTGTTCAGCGAAGGCGAGATCGACCGCGAGAAGAAGAACCGGATCGACGCGGTTTTGAACGATTCCGTCGTTCTGGAAAACTTTAATCTCAAGCCGTCGCCGCAGTCCGACGGCGAACCGCGCTTCAAGGGACAATTCAATACCAAGAACGAAGCCGACGCTGAGATGGAAACTCGCGACGGCATGAAATTCGTCATCGCCTGCGAGGTGGTCGACATCCGGCCCAACGGCACCCTGGTGCTCGAGGGGCATCGGCAGATTCGCAACAACGAGGAAGCGTGGGAGCAGTCGCTGACCGGGCTGGTCAATCCGGCGGCGGTCAAGGAAGGGGGCGTGGTGCTCAGCAAGGATGTGGCCGAATTGCAGATATTCAAACGAGAGCGGGGCGAGGTCCGCGACGGCTATCGACGCGGCTGGCTGCAAAGGATTTACGATCGCGTGCAGCCGTTCTGAGAGTCGCGTAGCCGGTTTGCAATCAATCTCCTTCAACCGACAGTCGCAACCGATGATGAAGAACATCCGAAACCAAACAAGCCTGTTATTGATCGCGGCGTTCGTCGCCGTGGCGTTCGTTCCGCACGCCGACGCGCGGACGCGACTCAAGAACATCTGCCGCGTAAAAGGTCAGGAGCAGAACTCGCTGCAAGGCCTGGGCCTGGTCGTGGGCCTCAATGGAACCGGCGACGGCGCCAAGTCGCTGCCGATGATTCGTTCGCTGGCCACCGCCATGGAACTGCTGGGCGTGCCGGTCAACGATCTGCGGGAACTCGACGACGCCAAGAACGTTGCCTTGGTGATGGTCACCGCCACGGTTCCCCCGCAAGGCGCACGGCAAGGCGATCAGGTCGATTGCCAGATCGCCTCGGTCGGCGGCGCCAAGGACTTGACCGGCGGAACCCTGATGCTGACGGCGTTGGTCGGCCCGCAGCCGGGCAACGACCGCGTATACGCGTTGGCCAGCGGATCGCTGATGATTGAAAGCCCCCGCTCGCCGCTGACCGGCGTGATCCATGGCGGCTGCCGGCTCGAACAGGACTTTTTCAATGCGTTTTCCGATGGGGACAAAATCACGCTGGTGCTGGATAAAAACCACGCCGACTTCCAAGTTGCCCAGGACGTGGCGGAGTTGATCAATAGTCAACTGAGCTTTCAAAGCGGCGATCGCAATCGCGAGTATCTCGCCAAAGCGTTGGATCAGGTAAACATCGAAGTGCGGATTCCGGAGCAGTATCGAGACGACTCGGTGTTGTTCGTTTCTCAAGTAATCGGCTTGCCGCTGCTGGAGCCGCAGATCGAAGCTCGCGTAACCGTCAATCGCAAACGGGGCAGCGTTGTGATCAGCGGCGATTTGGAGATCGGCGCGGCGGTCGTGTCGCACAGGAACATCGTCGTCGACACCGGCGCCGCGACGTTGCCGGAGGATCGCTTCGTGGGAGTCGATCCGAACCAGACGAGCGCCGCCAAGTTGGCCGCGCTGGTCGAAGCGCTCAACGCGGTGAAAGTGCCGACCGAAGACATCATCGACATCATCATCGGCCTCGACCGCAACGGAAAACTGCACGGCAAACTGATCGTCGAATAAAGGCACGACTGCGGTGCCGACGCCGGAGTGTTATACGTGGAAACGGATTCAATTGGGCTGAAGTTTGAACAGAAGGGAACAGAGAGAACGAAGGGAAGAATTCTCTGTTATCTCCTTTCCCCTCAGTGTACTCCATGTAATTTGATCCGAGGCAAACAGAAAACTTACTGGCGGTAGAGTGTGTTCTACGTACTTTTCGTGCTGGGTTGGTTAGTCGCATTCACCTGCATCAACGCCTAATCATTCGTGACAGGAAATTCATTTTGCGATTTCAATTGCTTATTTCAGGCAACAGAGCGGATCAGAGTCAACAGAGTATGCATTCCTCTGTTTTCTTCGTTTCCTCCTGTTCCAACTGACCTGGAATACCCTCAATGTCCTGGCGCTGCCGAGGCCGCCGCGCAACATAGAAAGCCCATCCGATGTCCATTCAAACGGCCACCATGCCCTCCTCGCAACTCGCCGCCGGCGCCTACTCCGGGCGTCTGCATGACCAAGGCCGCGCCGTCGAGACGGCCGCGGGGCAAGATGCGACGACCGACCAACCGAGCAGCGAACTCCGCGAAGCATTCGATTCGTTCGTAGGGCAATCGTTCTACGGCATGTTGATGAAGACGATGCGACAGAGCCTGAATAAGTCCCCCTACTTCCACGGCGGCCGAGGCGAGGAAGTGTTCCAGCAGCAACTCGATCAGGTGCTGGTGGAACGCATGTCGGAGGCTTCTGCCGAGTCGTTCACCGGGCCGATGTTTGAACTGTTTACGATGCGCCGCAGCTAACCGCCTGGGAACGTTTTCCCACAGGCGTTTCCGGCGCGAGCCAGCCATTCCATTCAAGAAGGACAACCGCCGATATGTCGGTCCACGATTGGGAAGATGAAATCGCCGCCCTGTTGCATGAACTGACCGATGTGCAATCGGAGCTGCTCGCCATGCTCGGCCACAAACGCCAGATGTTGCTGGAGGGCAATTGGGACAAGTTGGAATCCTTGCAAGCGGTCGAGCACGCGCTCGCCGAGCGGCTGCAGAATTGCCACGGCATCCGGCAGGCGCTGCTGAGCCGAGCGGCCGACGAGGGCTTGCCGGCGAACAACGTACGACAACTGACCGCCGCCATCGACGGAAACGCCGGCAAACAGATCGAAACCCGCATCGACGCGGCGGCCGCGCAAACGCGCCTGCTGCAGCATACGAGCCTCTCCAACTGGGTCTACGTGCAGAAGTCGCTGCTGCACCTGTCGCAATTACTGGAGATTATCGCAACTGGCGGACGGCTGGAGCCGACATATGGAAGTGCTGGATCCTCCGCTCGGAACGGATCGATGGTAGACCAGGCCGTCTAGGAATGATGGCTGGATTAAAACAGGAAGCCTCGGTAATCTGCGATGTCTCTGTTCGGTTCCATTCAACTTGCCAACAACGCCTTGCGCGCCCAGCAGATCGGTCTGCAGGTCGTCGGACAGAATATCTCCAACGCCAACACGCCGGGCTACATCCGCGAGCAGGTGGTGCTCTCGCCGGCGCCGACGCAGCAGGTCGGCTCGCTGCTGCTGGGGCTGGGCGTCCAAGTCGATGGCGTGGTGCAGATCATCGACAACTTCCTGGAGGAACGGCTCCGCGGCGCTAGCAGTGAACGGGCCAACACCAGCGCCCAGGAGGAGGCTTTCGTCCAGTTGGAAGGATTGATTGGCGAGTTGGGCGATACCGATTTGAGTACGTCACTGACCAATTTCTTCAACAGTGTTTCCGAAGTGCTCAACCAACCGGAGAGCGTGGCGGTTCGCAACCTGGCGGTACTCCGCGGGCAGACGCTCAGCGACGACGTTTCGCTGTTGGGCGGTCGCGTGGCCAATCTGCGCGAGGATATCAACGACCGCGTCCAGGAACACGCCAAGAACATCAACGAGTTGACCGAAACCATTCGTAAGCTGAACATTCAGATCGCAGCGACCGAAGGGGGCGACGTCTCCAAGAGCGACGCCGTCGGGCTGCGCGATCAGCGGCTCAACGCGTTGACGGCCTTGTCCGAGATCGTCGATATTCGCGTCGTGGAGCAGGCCAGCGGCACGGTGAACGTATCGGTGGGAGGGGAGTTTCTGGTCGCCGACGGCAATCGCCGCCAGGTGTATGCCGCCTCGACGACCGATCGCGGTCAGGCCATCGCCGAAGTGCGGTTCGCCGACACCGACTCGCAAGTCAACGTAGCTTCGGGTGAATTGTCCGGTCTGCTCGCGGCGCGCGATCACCTGTTGGGCGGCTTTCTCGATCAACTCGACGACTTCGCCGCCACGCTGGCATTTGAGTTCAACAAGATATTCAGCTCCGGCCAGGGGCTTTCCGGGTATCAATCAGTAACCGCCGAGTTCGCCGTGGATGCGATCGACGCGCCGCTCGACGAAGCCGGCCTGCCGTTCACGCCGTCCAACGGTTCGTTCGATATTCTGGTGAAGGATCAAGAGACGGGAATTACCGAGACGACGAATATTCGCGTCGATCTCAACGGCCTCAACGGCGATTCCTCGCTGCAGGAGATCGTCGCCCAGTTGAACGCGGTCAACGGCGTCACCGCCACGATCGGCGCCGACCGCGTCGTTTCAATCGTTTCCGATTCCTCCGATCAAGAGTTTGCATTCGGCGCCGATACGAGCGGCCTGCTGGCGGCATTGGGAATCAACACTTTCTTTACGGGCAGCGGGTCCGGCAGCCTCAACGTGGCGCAGGCGCTGAAGAACGATCCCGGCAAGTTCGCCGCCAGCAGCGGCGGCATCGCCACCGATACGGCCAATGCCGAACGGTTGGCCGGCTTCTTCGATCGCCCGCTCGAGTCGCAAAACAACGATTCGCTCAGCACGCTCTACGGACGGCTCACCGGCGGTGTGACGCAAGGGTCGGCCGTCGCCCGCAACGTGGCCGAGGGCGCGAGTGTGTTCGAGTCGAGCCTGGCCGGCCAGAAACTGGCCACCAGCGGCGTCAATTTGGACGAGGAAATCGTCCGCATGATTCAGTATCAGCGCGCTTTTCAGATGACGGCCCGGTACATCAGCGAGTTGGACGAACTACTGCAAATCTTGATCAATCTCTGACATGGCAATCACCGGCATCCCATCGACGCGGATTAGCGAGCAATTTGTCGGGCAACGGCTGTTAAGCCAGTTGCAGACCGATCAGTTGGCGCTGTTCCGCACGCAACAGCAGATCAGTACCGGTCGGCGAATCTTGCAGCCCAGCGACGATGCTCCAGCGGCCTTGCGCGCCCAAGGTTTGCAAACGCTGTTGGAACAGAAACTACAGGTGCGGAAGAATCTCGACACCAATCTTTCTTTTCTCAATGCATCGGATTCGGCCTTGTCGGCCGTCTCAGGGCAATTGGCCGACATCCGCGGCACTGCGTTGAGCGTCTCCGACTCGTTCAGCAGCGACGTCCAGCGGCAAAGTGCGGCCCGCGAAGTCGACGAGGCGGTTCGGCAGCTTGTCAACGCGGGCAATCAGCAATTTCGCGATCGCTATCTGTTCGGCGGTTCCCAGACGACCGCCGCGCCGTTTGAGTTGGTCGACGGCTTCGTCCGCTACAACGGCAACGAAGGAGTGTTGCGGAGCTATTCCGACATCGACGTGCTGTTCGAGTCGACCATCTCCGGCAACCAGGTGTTCGGCGCGCTCTCCGAACCGGTTCGCGGCGCCGCCGACCTGAATCCGGCGATCACGGCCGAGACCAAGCTCAGCTCCTTGCGCGGCGGACTCGGTATGAAACTCGGAGCCATCCAGGTCTCCGACGGCACGCAAACCCGGCAGATCGACTTCGCCGGCGCAGAGACGGTGGGGGACGTGATCGAAACGATCGAAGCCCATCCGCCGGCCGGTCGGGCCGTCACGGTACGTCTGTCGGGCAACGGCCTGAATATCGAACTCGACGCCGCCGGCGGCGGCAACCTCACCATTACCGAGGTTGGTCAAGGCGCCACGGCCGCGCAACTGGGAATCTACGAGCCGATCGGCGTGCTCACCGGCCCGCTGGTCGGTGTAGACCTCAATCCGGCCGTGACGAAGTCGACCCAGATCAGCGAGTTGTTTGGCAACCGCGCCGAAGCGGTGATTGCATCCGCTGGAACCGGCAACGATCTGGTCGTCTCGGCCGTCGAGCGCGGCCCGGAACTCAACGGCGTGGCGGTCAGCTTCGTGGACGGGGGACCAGCAGCCGCCGGCAATGAGTCGGCGGTGTTTGACGACGTCGCGGGCACGCTCACCATCACGATCGCCGCCGGCGTCACCACCGCCAACCAAGTCGTCGAGGTCATCAACGGCGACGGGACGATCAACAACCTGTTTGCCGCCAAGTTGGACGACAAGGAAGCGGGCAACAGCGGCGCCGAGCCGGTTTCGGTCGCGGCAACCGGCAGCTTGGCGGGCGGTTCCGGCACCGAGTTCGATCGGGACTCTGGCTTTCAAATCTACAACGGCGGCCAAAACTACACGATCGATCTATCGGGCGCCTCGACCATCGAGGACGTCTTAAACTCGATCAACGCCTCGGGCGCGTCGGTGCTGGCCAGCATCAACGCCGCGGGCAACGGGATCGACGTTCGCAGCCGTCTGAGCGGCGCGGACTTCGGCATTGGCGAGAATGGCGGCGCGACTGCCACTCAACTGGGTATTCGCTCGTTCAAGGCGGATACCAAGCTGAGCAGCTTGAACTTCGGTCGCGGCGTGACCGCCGGCAACGGCGCCGATTTCCGCATTACCCGCCCCGACGGCGCCCAACTCGATATCGACGTGTCGGGCGCGAAGTCCATCCAAGAGGTACTCGATAGGATCAACAATCACGCCGACAACCTCGATCCGGCCACGGCGGTGACCGCCCGACTGGCGACGGTCGGCAACGGCATCGAGCTAACCACCGCCGACACCATCGGCACGACTCCCTTGCAAGTGAGCCGCGTAAACTTTTCGGAGGCGGCGATCCATCTCGGGCTGATTCCGGTCGGTTCCGACGTCAGCGAACCGGCGACCATGGTGGGAGGCCAACCGGCGATTGTCGGGCGCGATGTCAATCTCCAAGAGGTAGAGGGAGTGTTCACCTCGCTGATCAAGCTCTCCAAAGGCTTGACCGCAAACAACTTAAACGAAGTAAGTCGCAACATCGCGCAACTCGACGCCGCACAGTTGCAGGTCAACTTCGCCCGCGCCGACATCGGCGCTCGTTCACAAAGTCTGGACGTGCAGCAAAGTCGGCTGGACAATGAGCAAGTCGAACTGCGAGATTCGCTGTCGAAGGAAATCGACGTCGATCTGGCCGAGGCGATCTCCGAGTTCACCTCTCGCCAGGCGGCCCTGCAAGCGTCACTGCAAGCAACGGCGATGATCACGCAATTGACGCTGATTGATTACCTTTAGCGACCGCTAGCGTAACCGACTTCGCCATCTGGTTGGGTCAGATGACCCGTGAAGGATCGCAATGATGGAAACGACCTGTTTCCTGGGAACGAAGAATATCAGGTAGGGAAATCGGTCAACTTGAGCGAATCGGATTGGCGGAATGTCGACAGCATAAATGAGCGGACGTTCGGCGATTAAATCCAAACTGCGGTCGACATTTGCACGAAAGAGATCACCAAGACTCGGCGAAATACGGTCATAGTAATCCAATGCCGAAGTTAGATCATCTGGAATCTCGACGTCAAAGATAAGTCGTAACCGTTCACGGTTACGAAAAATTGATAGGGTGCCAGTTTAGCATGTTTGC